>NZ_RXHQ01000002.1 GCF_004138105.1 Xylanivirga thermophila
CGATACTGTGGCCTTATGCGGTATTAGCAAGTGTTTCCACCTGTTATCCCCCTGTACAAGGCAGGTTGCTCACGCGTTACTCACCCGTCCGCCGCTAGGTTTAAGGTGTTAGCAAGCTAACTCCTTATCCCTCGCTCGACTTGCATGTGTTAGGCACGCCGCCAGCGTTCGTCCTGAGCCAGGATCAAACTCTCAATTTAAAAGTTTATCCTTAACTCATAAGAATCGACTTATGGCTGTTTTTTTCTTTGCACTGTCTAGTTTTCAAGATCCAATTTCCTGCCGCCCTCGCAAGCGGCTTTATTATAGTATCAAATAACTCTTGGTTTGTCAACAACTTTTTTTAAATCTTTTTTTCTGCCCTTTAAAACATCTTGTGTTCCAAAGGGCAGTTATAACTATAACATAATCTATATGCGTTTTTCAACTATCAATCCTGCTCATAACTCGCAATTTTGGCCTATAAACATCCCGTATTTTAATTATTCCCCATCAATCTACTTAATATAACATATTGCTTTATAAATCTATTTAGTCTGTTTGCCATTTGATAATAGCCATTCAAGCACATCCATTGACTTGTCAGGTATATTGGTATATGCCATTATACAGACTACTTTTCCATCAGTATCATATCCACTACCATCAAACAAGGATATACTATCGGCTGGAACCCCATATAGCTTTGGCTGATCATCTTCCTCACCCTTTATCTTTAGCTCTTCTAGTTCATCTTTGTTTTTGATATAGGGTGACAACCTATCAACATTATCATCCAATGGCATAAATGCACCATTTTTTGCATATACCTCGTATCTATCCCTCTCAAACAGAAAAATATCCCCTGACCTGCTTCCTATTATAGCCGCTAATTTTTGTTCTCCCATATAGCTAAGCTGCGGATCCATCTCTGGCTGTTTTACAGCGCTATCCTCTTCTCCCGCCTGCCCAGCATTTTCATCTTCTGGCACATCTGTTTTTTCTCCCATAGCCGTCTTTTCATTCTGCTCTAACTTTTTTATCTGTTCAGTCAGATTAGCTACAGGTATATTTATAATATCCAATTTCTTTAGACTGGTAATATTATTTAATATATCTTCACTGACAGAATCGACTATATCATTATCAAATAGGAAATCACCCACTAGATATATCTCCATGCGGGCATCTTTGGGGATCTTCCGGTCCTCTATACGCATAGTTGTAAAATTCCAAATAGCTATAGTCAAGAGAATTGCCACTAAATACTTCCACCAATCATATTGCATATGATTTTGCACTGATTGCTTGTTAACCTCTACCTGATACATATAGCACCCCCCTCATTCAAAATTATAGCCCAATTCTCCAAAATACACAAGCGACCGGATTTTTCCGGCCGCAAAGTTCACAATTTATTAACATTATTCCTTTGGCTTCATAGTAGGAAACAATATTACATCCCTTATGGATGATGAATCGGTAAGTAACATCACCAATCGGTCTATTCCTATACCCAAGCCACCAGTAGGTGGCATACCAGCTTCCAACGCTAGTACAAAATCTTCATCCATCATATGAGCCTCATCATCTCCAGCCACCCTTTGCCTAGCCTGTTCAATAAAACGATCCCGTTGATCTATAGGATCATTAAGCTCTGAAAAAGCATTTCCCATCTCTGATGCCACTATAAAGACCTCAAACCTATAGGTTAACCTTGGGTCTTCTCCCATACGCTTTGCCAGTGGAGATACCTCTATTGGATAATCCATTATAAATGTCGGTTGAATGAGCTTTTCTTCAACCTTTTCGTCAAAGATATTATAGAGTACCTGACCCCAGCTGGCGTCCTTGTCTATTTCCACACCCAGTTTCTTTGCAATCTGTCTTGCTTCACCATCATCGCTTATTTCATTAAAATCTACACCCACATATTCCTTTACTGCATCTATCATTGTGATGCGTCTCCATGGAGCCGTCAGATCTACCTCATGCCCCTGGTATGTAATATGAGTGGTCCCTAGGATATTTTTTGCTATTGTAGATATCATATCTTCGGTCAAGTCCATCATGTCATGGTAGTCAGCATATGCCTGATACAGCTCTATAGTAGTGAATTCCGGATTATGCCTTGTATCCATGCCTTCATTTCTGAATATACGACCGATTTCATATACCCTATCAAATCCTCCTATTATAAGCCTCTTTAAGTGAAGCTCAGTAGCTATGCGCATATACATATCTATATCCAACGTATTATGATGGGTGATAAATGGTCTAGCATTTGCACCCCCTGCGGTAGTATGAAGTATTGGAGTCTCTACTTCCAAATAACCCCTAGCATCAAGATAGTTTCTGATTTCACGCATTATCCGGGTCCTTATTGTAAATGTCCTTCTAGTCTCAGGATTTACTATAAGATCCAAATGTCTTTGTCTATAACGCAAATCCATATCCTTTAGTCCATGCCACTTCTCCGGGAGTGGCTGCAAAGATTTGGATAAAAGCACTATTTCCTTTGCCCTTATAGTTATTTCGCCTGTTCTTGTTTTAAAGACTTCCCCAGTAACACCTATGATATCTCCTATATCCATGGTCTTAAAGTCATCATAGAGCTCCTTGCCCAACTGATTTACCTGGGCAAAGATCTGTATTTTACCCTTAGCATCTAATATATGGGCAAAGCTAGCCTTACCCATTATGCGCTTACCTACCATTCGACCAGCTACCACTACTTCCTCATCTTCTAGCTCATCGAAGGCATCTACTACTTGTTGAGAATAATGGGTGGGAGAAAATCTAGTAATCTTGTATGGATCCTTGCCTTCCTCCCGTAACTTTTCTAACTTGTCACGTCTAACCTTTAGTACCTCGTTTAAATCCTGCTCAACAATAAGATTTTCATCTTTAGTTCCGCTCACTTGCATCCTCACCTTTATTTTCTTATTTCTAATATCTTAAATTTTATAACACCATCTGGCGCATTTACATTTACCTCAGAACCAACAGTTTTACCTATAAGTGCTTCTCCCAATGGAGATTCATTGGATATTTTATTTTGAGAAGGATTGGCTTCAGCCGACCCTACAATAGTATACTCTATTTCTTCGTCAAATTCTATATCTAAAAGTTTAACGGTAGCTCCAACACTTACTGTATCTGTATTTATATCCTCATCATCTATTACCTTGGCGTTTTTTAGCATGTTTTCAAGGGCTATAATACGCCCTTCTACAAAAGCTTGTTCATTTTTTGCCTCATCATATTCAGAATTTTCACTGAGATCCCCAAATGCTAAAGCTTGTTTTATCCTTTCAGCAACTTCTCTGCGCTTAACCGTCTTTAGATTAGTGAGCTCCTGCTCTAGTTTAGCTACACCTTCAGGTGTTAATATGGTCTCCTTATTCGTCATTGTATTTCTCCCCTTTTATTTATGTTAAATGTTTTTGCAAAGTTTTAAATATTTAAAATAGCATGTTGATAATATATGCAGTAAGAAACAATTTTATCATCTATTTTCGTTATATACATATAAATATAAGCACTGCACAAAACCTATTATTTAGCAGTGCTTGAAATTTGTTATGTTTTTATTGTTATAATTATAGAGCAGTAGATTTTGATTGTCAAGAATAATTCCACTTTTTCCCCAAGTACTGCATTCGAAATTTATCATAACTTACTTCACCCGCATCTGAAATAAAACCCTTAACCTTTAGTGGATAGAGTTCAAATATATCCATTATGGTATCTATACCCTCTATAGTATACGGATACAGCCATGCAGCATCCTTATAATTATTGCTTATGGTACCAAGTATCGCATCCAGAACAAAAAATTTCTCCCATGTATTCATAGAGGTACTGACAATTATATCCTCAGGAAATTCTACCAATCCTGAAACTACAGATGATGATTTAATATCTTGCCGCTTAAAATCCCTGTTTATATCCATGGGGTAACAACAGACAATAAAGGTATTTCCACAATATTTATCTATATTGCAGTATTCGGTCATGATAATCATATTCTTGTCTTGTATACAGGTATCCATATCACTTGTTACCTGGCATGACAGACCAGTTTGCTTTAAAATATCATCTCCAATCCTATATAGATAATCGATATTCTCTCCCCCTATCGTAATATTATTACAATAAGGAGCAAACATCTCTAAATATAACCTTCCTAGATCATGATCCGCTCTCCATATACCTATATTTAAATATACCAATCTCCCCTTTATTATATTTATAATGTGCTGTATGCTCTTTACCATGCTGGACATCCTGAGCATATAGCCATCAAGAAAAGTAAATCCACAATCTTTAATATACTCTATTTCATCTCTGTATAAAAAACTCTCATAAAAAGGAAACGAGATAGTCCATAAATTATTCTCGTGTAAAAATCTAATAAGCATATCTATCTGCTTATTCCTCCACTTTTGATCCAATGCATCCATATCATAAAAAAAGCCAGGCATATAAATAATATATCCCAGCTCCCGCCTATTAAAATCATCCTCTTCAGCATCCCCATCTTCCACTGTGCCAATAATATATGGTTTTTGCCGTCTCATATACAAACCCCGCCAGGATAAAGGTAATTTTTTGATTAACCAAGTATCCTCTATAGCCCTTTTGCCACCATCCGGCCAAGTTATAAAGGCGAATTTCTCCATGGCTTTACCCCCTTCAATTTATAGGATATGTCCCTTTTACCCTTTTTATGTAGCTATACCATTTACTCTCCCAAATAATTTAAATATTTACTTAGTATATATTCCACTTCTTTAATAGAGCTTGCACTATTTATAGCTGTCTTAACCTTATTTGCATCTTTAAGACCTTTAAGATACCAAGCAATATGCTTGCGCATTTGGGGAAGTCCCACATGTTCGCCTTTATAATCAACTACCATATTAACATGATAAATGGCCATATCTATCCGTTCCTTTGGAGATGGGGCAGTTAAAAATTCGCCAGTTTCTAAATAGTATATAATGCTAGAAAATATCCACGGGTTTCCCTGGCTCCCCCGTCCTATCATGATAGCATCACAATTGGTCTCCTCCAGCATGGCCTTTGCACTCTCTGGATCCGCTATATCGCCATTTCCTATGACCGGTATATCTACCGCCTCTTTTACTTTTTTTATAATGTCCCAATCAGCCTGTCCACTATAAAATTGCTGGCGGGTGCGACCATGTACAGTTATAGCAGCTGCCCCCGCCTCTTCAATAGCGCGTGCCACTTCTACTGCATTTATATTATTATCATCCCAACCCTTGCGTATCTTTACGGTAACAGGCTTTTTAGATGCAGTGACAACTGCATCAACTATTTGACCTGCCAATTGAGGGTCCTTAATAAGGGCACTTCCCTCACCATTTTTTACTATCTTTGGAGCAGGGCAACCCATATTTATATCTATTATGTCAATAGGGGTATCTCCTATCTTTGCTACCATCTTGGCCATTATTTTGGGGTCACTACCAAATATCTGAGCCCCTATTGGATGCTCTTCCCCCTCTATATCCAACAGTTCCCATGTACGCTCACTTTCATAAAAGAGTCCCTTTGCACTTACCATCTCCGTATATGCAAGCCCACATCCATATTGTCTGCATATAATGCGAAACACCTTATCCGTTATACCTGCCATGGGAGCTAAAAATACATTGCTCTTTGTCTCTATATTTCCTATTCTCACTTTTTCACCCATCCTATTTCCTTTAATCATATTATTTTACCAAAAAGATTTAATATTTAAAATACCCATATCATTTATCACTCCATTCGTTTTTACGTTATTACTTAAAATTATTGATTAAAAATGCATTAAGCATTATAATATTATTAGACAATTAGGTAATTATCTAAATATCTAATAATATAAAGGGCAGGTGATTCCGTGAATGGAGTATTTAAAGCCTTATCTGATCCTACTAGACGACAAATACTAGAACTGCTTATGGACAAGGATATGACTGCGGGAGAAATAGCAGAATATTTTGATATAAGCAAGCCATCAATAAGTCATCACTTGAATATACTAAAAAATACAGAGCTGGTTTTATGGGAAAAGGATGGACAGAATATAATATACTCGCTAAATACCACAGCTTTTCAGGATGCCATTAAATGGATATTTAATATTACAGGAAGGAGAAACAATGATGAAGATAAATAAGTGGTTAATAGTATTAGTAATTTTATCTATAATAGCTACAATCGTAATCTATCCAAAGCTACCAGATAAAATACCTATGCACTGGAATTTTAAAGGAGAAATTGACGGATATGGGAATCGTACATCTGTATTTGCTACTGCTACCTTACCCCTTATACTTTATGTTTTGATGGTTTTTATCCCCAGAATAGATCCTAAAAAAGAGTCCTATAAAAAACACGCCAAAGCATATGAAATTACCATCCTCGCCATGACACTATTATTTATTCTGTTACATTGGATAACTATATCCGTCGGCTTAGGATATGAAATACCTGTAGATATGATAGTAAAAATATGCATAGGAATTCTCTTTATCATCATTGGAAACTATATGGGGCAGATAAGACACAACTACTTTTTCGGCATACGCACACCATGGACATTAGCTAGTGAAACCTCTTGGAGAAAAACCCACAAGATTGGCGGCATTGGATTTATAATAGTTGGTATTTTATTTGTTATAGCCTCCCCCATAAGAAATCAACTTTTCTCCATGCTATGCTTTGTAGCCCTGATGATACTTATAGTAATAGTAACTGTATATTCGTATTTTGTATATAAAAAAGATTCTCAGTAAAATAATATGTCCCATTATATTAAGGATGCAGAAGGGGCTACGTAGCTTCTTCTGCATCCTTAATAGCTTCTTTCCTTTATCATAAACTATAATTATCTGAAGCTGAATCCAATAAATCTCTTATATATTATAGCAAGCCTGTACCGGTTCTTATAATAACTCCACCATCCATTTCGCAAACGGTATCACATAATTCCTCGATATCTTCTGCATAATGGGACGACAAAATTATCGTACTCCCTTCACTGTTCATTCTTTTCAAGACCTGACGAATTTCCTTTACCCCCTGTCTGTCCAAACCATTCATCGGCTCGTCGAGAACTAACAGTTTGGGCTTTTCCATAATGGCTTGAGCAATACCAAGCCGGTGGCGCATACCTAATGAGTATTTATTCACATGTTTTTTACTATTAGGGTCAAGACCAACCTGCATAAGTGTTTCACGTATATCATCATCCGATATCTCCCTACGTAGAGAAGCCAATAATTTTAGATTTTTATATCCATCAATGGATCCAATAAAACCTGGCTCTTCAATAATAACACCTATCTCTTGTACTGTTTGAGGCTTAACGAGTTCTCCATTTATAAGGATTTTGCCAGAATCCAATCGCATAAACCCACAGATACATTTGAACAGAACCGTTTTTCCAGAACCATTTCGTCCGATAACACCATGTATTTTCCCTGCTTCAAATTTTACGGATACATGATTCAATGCAGTTGTGTCCTTAAACTGTTTAACAGCATCAATAACTTCCACCATATAATCCCCCATATTAAAACTCCCCTTCCTGTATCTCTAAGTCTTTTTTGCAGAAGATGATAACAGAAATTATGCTCATCAAAACAATTGCACTCAGCAGGCAAATAATTGCATAAGTTGGCGATGGTATAGCACCGGTATTATACCAATCTAGATAGCTAATGCAGCCCCAGCTAATGGGCGATATATAATATAGCCACTTCCCAATACTAATTGTACCAAGAAATGCTGAAAAATAGGCTATGCAAGTAAATATGCCGGCTATAATAATTCCGCTCATTTTCCCTACTGTAATATTAAAGCAGCAAATTAAAACACCGATAAACGCTGTAACTAGCCAAAATAAAATAAATGCTAAAACAGTCGCTTGAATCGGCGTCAGTAGCGCAAGCAGTTCTTCAACAGGCATAAAACTAATGATTGTACCGGCTTGTTTCATAACTTCCATAGGTGATTTAGAAAGTGTATGCAATAGTGCCCCCCATTCGGTCGTAAATTGCACCCTTGGAATTAACATAACTACAGAAAGTAGAAGAAAACACGCTGTATAGACAAAACTTGATAAATAAATATATAGCAGCTGACCTATTATCCAATTTCGTCGACCAATCCGTATGACTAAAAACGGCATATGCCTGTCTGAAAAAGGTGCATTGCAATAAAACATAGTCGTCAGACTCCCAATGATAATGAACATAGACGGGTGCCCCATAAAGAATGGAAACACCCACGGGGCAGCATTAACTCCAAGATAGTCTGCTATCTGATGTATGCCAAAAAAAGTATAGTACTCAAAAATAATGATAATGGAGAGGATCGCATACATTCGCGGTGTAACAGACCATTTTTTGAAATTAACCCTAGCACAGAAGAAAATTTTTTTGAAATTATGCATGGCCGATTCTCCTTTTCATTTGCAGTATTGTAGCAATACATATAAGACAACATAAGATCAGAATAGTCACCAATTTTATCAGAAATGTCGCAGCTGGCGATGGAACACTATAAATCGCCTCGACCCAAAAGACTGGATTCAAATATGGCGGGAGCTCCATACGACCGGTTATACGAGGCACTGTAAAATCAAGAACAACCGGCGATACCGTGGCAACAAAGCGATTCGGCAGATAAGTAGAAAGCCACATGGCACATACAGCCGTTAATGCCCCTGAAAGTCCAAAATGCATAACATAGAGCAAAATGCCAAAAAAAACATGTCCCTGCTCCATAAGAGCTTCGTAAGAATAATCTGCCGATAAGTCTAAAAAAAGAGGAAACCACGGTCTTAGAACAAATATAAATATTGCCATTCCCATAGCAATAGTCAGAAATCCCGATATAAAACTGACTATAATTTTAGAAATAGTATATCTCACTACACCTGTACGTATAATCCAGAAGTTTACAGCCTTCTCCTCCCATTCCTTTGCAAAGCTGATTCCAAATGCAAATACGGGAAGAATGCACAAAATCATACTGGCCATGCCGCTCCCGCCTAAGCTCAAATCCATAAGATACCATATGGAAGAAGCATTCTTTAGTAAACCCGACACCGCCGAAAACATCATCAATGCAACACCGCATGCGGAAAATAGGAAACGCCAGGATAATAACGCCCGCCGCAGATCGGCTGCAATAAGATTTCTTAGTTTCATCTATCATCCACCGCCGTTCTAATTCGTTCTCCAGTAAAGGCATTTATGACAAAATAAGTACATTCATATACAGTTTCATCCTTATCCTCCCTTTCAACGGGATAAGAAACAGAAAAAACCCAGGTGGGAACCAGCTCTATCTGTTCATTCCGATAGATCCCCACATAATTAAGTTCCATAGATAATATCTTTGTTTCTGAAGTCAAAATGGTATTTTTATAATCATCTAGTAAAATCTTTAACGCCGCTGGCGCGCTAATAATAGATCCTTCCTCTATTTCTTCTCCAATTTTATAAAGCCCCGTCGCATGAATCGATATTATGCCGTCCTTTGAATAAAAAACGTGAATCCGTGTTTCCGTCGGTTCCCAGCCTTCTCGCACCCCCTCAACCCATATGGTATTGATTAAGGGAATCCCATCACAATCCTGCCGGAAATGAATGAGATAACATTCATCCTCTTTAGACCATTCGAATTTATCTCCAGAGTTTTCTGATTCCCTTGCATCTAAATATAATTGATAATGATTTTTCATTGTCTCTACATCCATAGAATATACTGTCTGAACACTAAGTGCAGGAAAACCGCATTCAGTGAACACTTTTTCCGTTTCATTTACGGCCTCTTCATACTTTAAAAAGGATAGATCTTTATTTAAATCGTAATCAGTTTTGCAAGAATAATGAAATAGCTGGTCTACATTATCCGGAAACTCCGGAGACGAGCTTATTACACATTGTAGTCTGTTTATTAAATCATGTTGATTATTAATAAGTGAATATGAAAACCCACCCTTTACCACATCATCGTACATATTGAGGTATTCTGCCCACTCCTCATTGCCTGCCTCAAAATACGGACCCGTCGCATAAATTCCCGTCGAGATGATATCATATCGTAGAAGATGCTCTGCCGTTTTTTCAGGATCAAACCTCAGCCATGTAGCATTATATACTTTTGCAGAAGCCCTCTCCACAACCTTGGAAGGATCAAATGTAATGGAAAGGTTTTTGGGCAGCTCTATAGATTTTATGTACTCTGCCAAGTCAACCCCTTTCAAATAACCTGAAGCATCCTCTTCCTTTTGTGAAGCGTTTTTACATCCTGACACAGATAGTACCATTCCTAGGCAGATTACAGTAATAAGGATCTTTTTCATGGTATCACATCCTTTTAATATAACCGTATTAAGCAAAAAAGCAGGCGGCGAGTACGCCTGCTTTCAAGATCAGTGTTATCTACACCATTTACCCCTTACATTATACGGATCATAATCTCCTGTCACTCCTGGATAAGCTGATAAGCAATAAGATGTCCCAACACCACCATATCCAGAGTTATAGGTAAAATTCCTTCGCCCGGTAGTATTTGTTCTTATAACATTCGTGGCCGTTATTGAACTACGCGGCTCAGGGGAAAGAAAATAATTTGTGTAAATTGTGTTTGTCTTTGGGTTAACATAAGGGCTCTCCCCTGGCTTCTTTTCAATAATTTTTGTAGATCGCATGCTATTGACAAATGGATATGGTATGTTTAAGTCGTACTCTGATTCCTCGGCAAACGCAGAGGTAGACAGCCCCAAAAAGCAACAAGAAACTACAAGTAAAGCAATAATTCTTTTTCTCACGTTAGACTCCTCCTCTAGTAAGTTGTATTTTTTATATTCAACCTGCCAAGAACTCGCATGAAACAAACTAAATAGCATTGATTGAGCAATACTGACGAATCGTACAAGATACTTGAAATTATATGAATTTCTCGTTTTATTTGGTATTAAAGTGTTAGTTTATGTGTTGATGATTTTACAACGTATAGTTTTATAATTAAAAACAAGCAGCTATATATGTAACTAAATACAATTTTAGACTATTTTGGGTAGCTTGTCAATACCACATTTGGAGAAATGTCGAAAAATGGATATTAAGCACACAATATATGATGCATATAATCAGATAATAAAAAAAGATCACTAGAAGAACCTGTTTAATGAGTTTTTCTAGTGATCTTTCTTCTAAATTCTTACTTCTATTTCATCAACAAATATCCATGCTCCTCCCGCTACAATGAGCTTTACATACCTAGCTTGAATCGGAGCTTTTAACGTAACATATCTCTTACATGTACACAACTCTGCTCCCGGATTATCACTGTCCAATGAACCAACCTTAGTGTAATTCATTGCATCATTAGATATCCATACAGTTGCAGTTCCAGGTGGATACATATAATATTGAGGGTTATTTAAAAAATTAGCAGTAACCTGTTGCATAAGTTTTTGGCTTCCCAGATCTATGACTATTTATCTAGTACCTGCATCCCAGCCTTGCCATGCAGAATCTAGATAGTTTGTAGATTTGGCAAATATTCTATCAGTAAGTTCTTTATCACCTGTATCAGGATAGTCAATATGCGCTTTTGGTGTCACATTATAACTGCAATTTTTAGAAATAATATTAGGAAGATCTATAAAGGAGTTTCTTATCTCTATTTCATCGACGAATATCCATGCTCCTCCTGTTACAGTGAGCTTTACATACCTAGCCTCTATAGCATCGGTCAGCGTAAGATATTGCTTACATCTTTCTGGTTGATTTTTGGACGGCACGCCCGATAGACAACCAATCTCCGTAAAATTTACCCCATCATCAGATACCCAAACAGTTGCTGATCTTGGTGTATACATATAATAATCGGGATGATACAAAAAACTGCCTGATACCTGCTGAATTTTTTTATTATTTCCAAGATCTATAACTACTTCCCTAGTACCCGCATCCCAGCCTTGCCATGCACTGTCAAGATAAGATGTGGATGATGCATATTCCCCATTTATCAATTCTTTTCCCGATGTATCTGGATATCTCTCATGCGCTTGTGGTGTAACCGTATAAGAACACCCTCGTGATATTAAATTTGGTAAGTCAATATAGCTATAATCATTGTTTCTCACTTCAAATTCATCAATAAAAGTCCAGCATGGCCATGTCCATGGAAGACCTCCCGGGGTAGAAATTAATTTTATATATCGAGCATTTATTGGTTGCTCTAGTGTTAATCCTAATTTATAAGAGCCTTTAGATATTTTATGAGGTATAGCCAATTCACCGACATCAATATATGTCAGTCCATCTTCAGATATGGAAACCTCCATCTTATATGGAGGGAAAATTTCCAAATCTTCTCCATGCCTATCGTATAGACAGTTTGCAATAAACTGCTGAACTTCTTTTATATCTCCCAAATCCACTATAACTTCTCTAGGCTCATTATACCAGCCCTGCCATGCAGGATCTGAATAATTAGATGAATCTGCATATACCCCATCAGTAAGTTCTTTATTATCAGTATCAGGATATTCGATATCAGCACTTGGAGATATGGTATAACTACAGCCCTTTGAAATATTATTGGCAAATATTTTAGGCTGATTAGCTGTTACAGCTATTGGACCAGCTGCAGCTGAAATATTACCTGCAAAATCAAAGGCTCTAACCTCATAATTATATAAATTAAGAGCACTTACAGATAAATCTACATAATGAGTATCAATACCCGGCGTACTCGGCCTTTTTTCCTTTCTTCTCATCTGCAATTTATCTATAAGTTCTCCATTGCGATATATATAATATCCACACACACCAATATTGTCTGTAGATTCATCCCAGTCCAATAAAATACCACCTGTTGGAAGAACCTTTGCCTCTAAATTTTGTGGCTGACTTGGTGGATTAGTTTCAACCACTCCATTTTTTAAATAGTCTAGATATGTAGCATGATACCCTTCGTTAATATTGTTGGGACTTTGATAATGACTATAAGCAAATGTAACATAGTTTTCTACATACTGCTTTATCCTATCCATCTGTATATATATTCTATCTATTGTAGCTGCAGTCCAATCAGTATGATCAAAAGTTTCAAGGTCAGACCATAGCTTTAAACCTGGTTTTGAGTCAACCGCCCTTTTTAATGCCTCAAACCATTCTGCAAAATTGTCCAGATTTGTTCCCCCGGCACCAACACTATCCTGTGGTGCAAAAATATCTCCTTCTGCAAAATGCGTACGTTCAAATATATACTTCCACATATTTTCATAATCTTGAGGTGTACTACATTTAGCATTCATAAATGGGCACAACATAATGGGCAATCTCTTATTAGCATCATCAAGATGATCAAGAATAATATTCAATGCATTGGCCAATCTATCACGTTTTTCTGTAGTATTATAGTTGGCATTATCTACTTCATAACACCAATACCATCCATAGAAAGCATTTGGATATTTGCTTTTATATTTCTCCCATAATTCATCAGCTATAAGATTACTTTCATGCATACGTGCATAAAGCCATTTTTCATCCTTAGCCATATTTTGAAACCAGTCAGATCTGCAATTAGTCCCCATGAAAACCTTCATTCCTACTAGTTCTGCGTTTCTCAAACATAAATCAACTGTATCTTGATGATTAGGTTTCATTGCACAACCCGGAATGGATGTAGGATAATTAGTAAGCATTGTGTATTCTCCACTACGATCATTTTCAGCTACTGCACCAATAATTATATATTCCATTCCAGCATCTTTCAAAAGCCTTAATTCACTTTGCCATTTAGCATCATCCCAGTCTTTCATAAGCCCTTCTTGAATAAATGTACCCGCAAGTTTGGGCTGAGTTGTAACGGCAGCATTAGCTGTACAAGGTGTACATACAGTAAAGATAAAAAACAAAAACACTGTCATGCATAGAACATTTATATAAAATTTATTATACATAAACTCATTCCTCCCATTTCTTTTTAATTTTTATAAATATATTTTAATCCCAATATATAAATTAGAGTTTTAAGGATAAATCTATTGATCTAATGCTAACTCTTGATCGATTAATTGTGGTAATTTTGCCATTCGCTTTGCTATATTTGATAATTTTCTCTCTCTAAATCCACTCATTGTAGTATATATATCATCATTAAAAACCTCCACCCAGCGTTTATCCAAATAATCCGGTCCAAAGTATGCACCTAATATTGACCCAGAAGTAGCACCGAAGCTATCCGTATCATTACCTTGGGACACTTGCTTGCATATACCATCTCCAATATCCTCTGCGAACTTAAGGGTGTTCATAAGAGTACCTATCTCCTGATAAATTTGACATGCGGTATATTTTTTATATCTATTATGAATCCTTTTATATCCATCTAACCAATCCTTTGCCTTATCAATTTCATTTAAAGAATCGGATGCAATTTTATAAAAACGACTATTTTGTGGAATAAACTTCAATGCCATATCAAAAATATCTAGGGGATCTTTCATAAAAGGTGCCGATGCAATAGCTGCAGCAACAAACATAGCACCATATATCCCCGTTCGCCTATGTGTCCAACTTGCATCTACCCATGCCAACTCAGCAGCAAGTGCTGGTCTCCCTGAACAGGCATATCCATAAGCATCGGCCCGTATCAATGCACCACACCTCTCATCATTGGGATTAAAAACATTGACCCAATCGTCCATATCATAACTGCAATCAGGATACACAGATGAAATACCTGATTT
Source organism: Xylanivirga thermophila (assembly GCF_004138105.1). Classification (NCBI taxonomy): domain Bacteria; kingdom Bacillati; phylum Bacillota; class Clostridia; order Caldicoprobacterales; family Xylanivirgaceae; genus Xylanivirga; species Xylanivirga thermophila. The sequence goes on from NZ_RXHQ01000002.1 coordinate 14,783, forward strand.
TAACAACAGAGTCCGCTCTGGTCCCCAAGTCGTGTATATAGGTAAATTCTCCAGCCAGATGGATTTAATATGCTCCTTGGTAAAATATCTACCATACTCTTCTATTAGCAACATCCCTATAATGCTATAGGTAATATCATCATCAGGTGCCACATAATTAATTCTACCTTTGGTTGTTTCATCCCATGATATATTGCGCCTTCCGAGCTCTTCAAGAACTTCTTCCGAGATATAATCATTTAGTGGCCATTCATTAGCTTTCTCCAATGCAGATTTTATTTCATACAATGTGGGAAAAGGAAATTCTTCAATAGGCTTACCAAGCATGCATCCGCAAACCGATCCATAAAATGCCGTTTCCACACGTTTTGAAATATCCGCTATATCTATTTCCCCAATTTTATCTAATGGTCTGTTAGCATTACACTCTTCCCAAATTTCATCAAGATTATTTGGCTCCACATAGGACCATTCATCCCTTAAAGGAGCTCTTAGTATCTTTCTGGCAAATTCATTTAATGCATCATAACTATCAGGAAGACTATACAGTTCTTTGTATAAATCAAACACCATGTAACCCTGTTCATCCTTGTTTTTCAGCACCAATTCCAAAGTTTTGCGAAAAAACTCATAAGATGGCAACATTATATCCCCTCCCCAAACCTAATATTAAAATCAATTTCAAAAATCCTGTTCCAAGGCAATTTTAATTTTTCTATCTCGATCTTTTTGCCACAAAATTCTCCATTAAACTTCTCCTTTACCTCTTCTTGTAGACACTCTAAAATATACATGCTTACTTCATCTCTATAATCTCCTACATCATAGGGATCAATATATGAAAAGGTATCTTTTTGCTTAATCATTTGATGCAAGACATTTGATTGAAACAGCCAATCTTCAATCAACTTTCTAACAAGCAACTGCTCCGATTTTTGATTTTCCCCCCTACCGCCTTTAAACTCATTATAATAACTATAAATAACTGCCTGAGATAGTACCACGCCAATCGTATTTTGAGCAGTATTCCATCCACCATATGCACAAATGTTCTCAAGTATTCCCAATTCATTTGCATATAGCATAAGGTCATTATCTGCACCATTTGCAAAGGCTACATCGGCAATAGCACACGGTTTTTGAAATGTTTCTATATAATACTTTATATACGATAAAAACTCATGAAGGTTATTATAACTAAAAAAGGTAATGTCCTTAGCGTATTGATCAAAAGATTCAATCATATATTTTCCTGGCGAATGCACTGCAAGTAGCAAATCAGAATTTTGTGCATCATTAACGCATATACCCCCTAAAGAAGCTATCTGTGCTTTTATACCCTCGTGTAATGGCCTATCCTCATATTTAGGCACAATTGACGGGCCTAATACGGAGGAATAATGTATATGTATCTTTGGAATATACCTTTTGACCCCATTAAATATACGTGCAAACAAAACACATCCTACTTCATCCGCTCCTGGATATACCATTATTCGGTGCATAATATTGTATTCCGTGATTTTTTTTGCAATTTTCATCTGATCTAGCGCGGCAAATCCGTATTCCGCCGTATCATCTTTAGGAATGACTAAATAATCAATAATAGAACTTTTGACCATGTCTATACACATTAGATTGACATACCTGTTAATTTTCCTACGGGATAAAAAATCATCCATATATTCATTGGGGATCTCCTCTTCTAATAACTCAAGATCTTGCTCTTCAGATATTGATGCACACTTTCTATGTATTTTATCCATTAAATATGCATATCTCCATATCCTTGTGCCATATGTTTTCCAATAATCTGGATCCTCCGAATCATTGTTACTATTTGCTACCCGTGCAACAAGATTGAATGCATGTATTTCTATCATTGGATTTATATCTTTTATCTTTTTTATATTGTTTAAATAATTTTCAGCTTGCTCAAAAGTTAAATGGTGGATACGAGAATTGATTATATTACCATATACTAACGTATCAATCGATAGAATCGCATAATCACAATCAGCTGCATTTTCAAATACCCATGCCCATAACTTTTCCATATCAGCCGGTTGCTTTTTCTTACCCATATATTCTATTGGAGGCACTAATAAATTTATATCATCAACCATATCAGCTAATAGTTGAGGATACTTATAATTACATGGTCTTTCATCGAGGGGTATATAAAGTATGTTCTTCGTCAATTTTATCACTCTCCTATTTAGCCCTTTATACCTGTCAATGTAATACCTTCTATAAATTGTTTTTGGAACAAAAAGAATATAATAATAATAGGGACAGTAAACATAGTTGAAGCTGCCATTAATAGTCCCCATTGTACTGTATGTTCTTCTAAAAAGGCATGCAACCCTAGAGATAAAGTATACTTCTCCGGCTTATTTAAATATAAAAGGGGACCTAAAAAATCCGACCACGCATTTAAAAAGGAAAAGATTGCAACTGATGCTATAGCAGGTTTACAAAGTGGCAACATTATCTGCCAAAAAATCCTTGTTTCTGATGCACCGTCTAATCTGGAAGAATCCACAATAGAATTTGGAATAGTCATAAAAAACTGTCTCAATAAAAAGATATAAAACGCTCCTCCAGTAAATGTTGGGATAGTAAGGGGAGCAAAAGTACCTACCATATCAAGCTTTAACCATATCATATAAACTGGAATCATTGTAACTTGGTATGGTATCATCATAGTAGCTAATATAATCGGAAAGATATATTTTTTCCCCCACCAATCTATTTTAGACATTGAATATGCTACCATGGATCCTGTCAGTACATGTCCAATAACGCTAATAATCGTTATAAATAATGTATTAAATATATAACGTAAAAACGGTATTTTTTGAAACACTTCAACATAATTGGCCCAACGTGGTTTTTTGGGAATAAGATTAAGTACTGTTGAACACGCTTCTTGCGGAGATTTTAAGGAAGTAGATAACATCCATAAAAATGGAACTAAAAAAATTATGCTAAAAAGAATTAATATAATATAAATTATTATATTATAAGCATTTTTCTTCGTCTTGCTCTTTACCCCCATTATTCTTCGCCTCCATACGTTACCCATTTATGGGAAGTATTAAATATTAACCAAGTTATTAACGCAACAATGATGAACATAATCCATGCCTGTGCTGAAGCCTTTCCCATCTTAAAGTAGTAAAAGGCATTTTGATAAAGATAGAGTGAGTAAAATAAAAGTGAATTCTCCGGTCCTCCACTTGCTTCATTCAATCCTGTCTTATTTGCTCTTGAGAGTATATATACTTCACTAAAAGACTGTAGATTGGTGATAACCCCCATAATCAACTGATATAGTATTATTGGTGATATACATGGTAATGTAATGTGAATAAATCTACTCCATCTACTCGCACCATCAACCTCAGCGGCCTCATATAATGACTTTGGCACATCCTGTAACGCAGCGAGAAAAATAATCATTATCCCGCCTGTTCTCCATATGCTCATCAATATCATAGATGGCTTTGTTAATTTTGGATCTACCAACCAATTAGGTTGAGGAAGACTTAGCTGTCTAAGAATGGTGTTAATGAGACCATATTGAGGATCTAATATCCATAGCCAAAGCATTGCGGATGCAATTGCAGGTACAATATTAGGGATATAAAATACTGTTCTGAAAAAAGACATACCCTTGACCTTTGTATTTAATAAAATTGCCGAAATTAATCCTGCAAGCAATGTAATAGGAGTTCCAATTAATGTCATATACATTGTATTATATAAACTTTTAAAATACTTTTCATCACGAAACAATTCTATATAATTTTTTAAGCCTATCCATTTAGCTGTCTGAAAAATATTAAAATCTGTAAAGCTATTGTATATAGAAATAGCAATGGGATACAATTGAAAAATTATAAACCCTATTATCCACGGGCTTGCAAACAAAAATCCTATAATTGCATAACGCTTTTTTGTACTACTCATTGATGATTTTACCTTTGCCATCTCTCTACCCCTCCTCCTGATATTTACCCGTTGATTAAAGAACTTTTTAGTATCTAAATCTTCAGAAGGCCTATAGGCCTTCTGAAGATTTAAAACTGATCCTTACAAAGGATTTAATCTATTTTAATTCTTTCATCAATTCATTTGCCTTTTTGGCTGCATCTTTCATAGCTTCTTCAGGAGATTTTTTCAAATTCATGACTAATTCCGCTTCTTCGTCAATAATTTCATTATATTTGTTTTGTATAGACAATGCAGGAAACAACCTTAAGTTTTTGCTATCTGCCATTACAGAAAACTCAGGAAAATCTATAACCTCTTGAAAAATAGGAGCATTAACAGATGAAAATCTTGTAGGGAATCCTGCAGCAACTGGGTTAATTACTTGGCATTCCTCTTCTCCCATTGCCCATTTCAAATATTCCCATGCCCCCTCCTTGTTCTTTGCATTCTTGGGTATATAGTACATTGAACATGAGATGCTGTTTCCAAGTTCCAATTCTGGATGTCCTTCTGGATATGGTAATGGGGCTATTCCATAATCAAAATCTTCTTTTGAAAGCTTTAACTCCGTTCTTACCTTGCTACCTAACCACATACCGTCTATTCTCATTGCCTGTTTATCTGTAAAGAAAGGATCTGTTGCATCTAAATATTTACCTGCGGCTCTAAATTTTGCTACGTTATCATATCCAAATTTTTTAATATATTCAACGATTAAGTTTAATGCTCTTAATGTACCCGGATTATCCGGGGTTAAAGTTTTCCCATCTTCAGAGATTAACTGAGCACCAAATGCAGCCGACATAGGTCCTAGATAATATACTATAGGAAAATCCGGAAATCCCAATACATCGATAGTTCCGTCATCATTTACCTTTGTCAATTTAATTGCATATTCTAATAATTCCTTATCTGTTTTAGGAGGTCCTTCCAATCCAGCCTCATTAAATAATTTTTTATTATAAAAAAGCATCATAAAGTTAATACTACATGGTATAGCATAAGTTTTTCCGTCATATTTACAACTTTCAAGGGCCATTGGTATAAAATCATCTATCTTAAACTCATCATTATCTTTTTGTATGTAATCATCAAGGGGCTCTGCAACTCCTTTTTCAGCATAATCAGCCACGAAATTACTAAAATCATCTGTAAGATCAGGACCACTACCACTTGAAATGGCTACTATTATTTTTTGCTTGTCAGGTACTGATAAGCCTTCCACGAAGTATTTATCTTGACTTTCATTAAAATGATCTACGCGGTTTTGTACCCATTTGCCCGTTTCGCCTCCCCAAAGGTACCAAAAAACTACCTTAGATTTTTCTTGCTCCTTTTCATCGGGCTTTTCGTCCTCTTTTTTATTTTCACTTGCAATTTCTTGTTTCTCCTCTTTGGAGCCATCTTCCGAAGTATCCTCTTTTTTCTCGCAACCTACCAAAGGAAATGCGATTATCATAATTATAACTAGCAATATAGAAATAAACCTTTTACTTTTCCCCTTTAACATCTTTGACCCCCCATTTATATTTTTATTTTAAAAACAAAACATTATAATTTTTGTATTGCAGGCCCCCCTTCACTTATCTTTAATATTGAATACATTTCTATTTTCGTTATAAATATATTCTATTTGTGATAATAAAATTACTCATTTTTACGTAAAAGTTACGGAAATTTTTATTTAATAGATCTAATACTGGTAAATTGAAGTGACTAATCATTCATAAAAAAGTGATACCAGTAATATATATAGAATAAACTGATTAATACAAAATATTGCGTTATATTTACGGTACTTTATAAATTCTATACAAAACACGAGGTGATACTTTGAATATAAAGGAAATTGCATTAGAAGCCGGGGTCTCCATAGCTACCGTATCTAGAGTAATAAATGGTAAAAGTGATGTAAGTGATGAGACAAGGGAAAAGGTTCTTCGTTTAATACAAGAAAAAGATTTTAAACCCAAAATTGCTGCTGCACAAACAATAGATAATATAGGAATCTTTATATCCAATAATAATACAGAGATATCAAACCCTTATACTTCACTTATACTAAGCGGTATAAGTAATATCTTATTTAATAATGATTTAAGCCTTACGTTAATACCCTCTACCAAAATTCCTAAAAAAGGGATAGATTTTTTAAATTTTTGTATACAAAGGAGGATAAGCGGAGGAATATTTATTTCCTCTACTCTGGATGACATGTATATAAAAGAGCTGGCAAAATATATTCCTATTGTCGTAACTGGGAATGAACTTGACCCCAAATACATAGGCAGCGTAAGAAGCGATAATTTTCATGGTGCATACAAAGCAATAGAACATTTAATAAAACTTGGACATAAAAATATATTACTTGTAATGGCTGATATGCACTATATGGATCACAGGGATAGATATGAAGGTGCAAAAAAATCATTAAACGATCATGGATTGAAATTACATCCATTCAATATAACGGACTCATATATTTTAAATGATAGGGATCTGGAATATCGATTGGAATTTATATTTAAAAACTCCAAGACAGACGCCATTTTTGTAGGTGGAGATCAAGAAGCAATAAGGGTTGTTAGAGCTTTACAGGATAAAGGCATTAAAGTACCGGAACAAGTATCTGTAATAGGTTATGATAATTTAGAGATTGCATGCCATACCAGTCCACCCCTTACTACTGTAAATCAACCTATATATGATATAGGAAAAGAAGCTGCAAAAATGCTATTAAATATGATTAAAGATAAGAAATATAAACCTGATCAGATTGTGTTAAAGCAAAACCACTTAATGATTAGAGAATCGGTTATAAAAAGAGATGGTACTGTTTAATATACCATCTCTTTTTATAACCGGTGCATAGCATCTATATTAAATCTTCGTTACTATCTGTTTACGCCCACCACATGGCACCCTTATCTTCAAATGTCATTACATCCTTTAAAAACGCAATAGCTTTTTGCAGACCCTCGTTTGGAGTCATTAAGCTGTCCTCATGCTCTATACTAAGTACATAGTCATAGCCTACCATGCGCAAATTACTAACTATATCCTTCCATACCTGATAGTCATGTCCATACCCCACTGAACGGAATACCCATGATCTATTTATCTCATCCCCATAATGTTTTGTATCTAATACGCCATTTATAGGTGCATTTATAGGATCTATCTTTGTATCCTTTGCATGGAAGTGATATATAGCAGGACCAAGCTTTCTTATAGCTGCCACCGGATCTATTCCCTGCCAGAAAAGATGACTAGGATCAAAATTGGCACCAATCGTATCTCCTACCGCATCACGAAGTTTGAGAAGTGTTTCAGGATTATATACACAGAATCCTGGATGCATCTCAAGGCATATTTGGTTGACTCCATGATCATTTGCAAATTTTACAGCCTTCTCCCAATAGGGAATAAGCACTTCATTCCATTGATAATCTAAAATGGTCAAAAAATCGTCAGGCCATGGGCACACTACCCAATTTGGATATTTGGAACCTTCAGAATCCCCAGGGCAACCGGAAAATGTATTTACTCTGTGTAATCCCATCTGTTCTGCCAAAAGCACTGTCTTTTCAAAATCCTTCTGGAATTTTGCAGCCACTTCTTTTTGGGGATGCACAGCATTGCCATGGCAGCTAAGGGCACTTATTTCCATATTATACTTATTTATAAGATCCTTAAGTTCATTAATCTTTGCGGGGTTATCCAAAAGATCATCCGGGTTTACATGGGCGGTACCTGGAAATCCACCTGTTCCCAATTCTACAGCCTGCACACCAGAATTAGATAAATATTTTAATGCCTCTTCTAAACTTTTATCACCTAAAAGCACAGTAAAAACACCTAGCTTCATAAAAACGCCTCCTCTTAAATATTATATCTTTATGCTTAAAAATAAACTTTATACACTGCTGTTACTTTTATTTTATCCCATATACAGGTTATATCATCAACTATTTTTAGAGTTATATAAACTATTTTTGGATTTATATTTTTACCTATAAATCCTTTATATACTGCTTTTCAGCATACATGGCGCTCTACATATACATCTAAAAAGCAACATAAATAGGTGCATAAGGAATATTGCATTATTTTGATTATTTAGCATACTTAACTAGAAGATTAAACCAGAGGACTGCTCTATTACTAATTTACTCATATATGACTGTTTTTTTACTTTGACGAATGGCTAAAACCACTATAATATAGTACAAAATGGTATAATACATATTTTTATGTTAGGGGGTATTCCTTTTGTACATTTTAAAAAGAATATTCGGTCTTATGGCCAAGTATAGGAAGAGGACTGCAGGAGCTGTAGCCCTCTTAATTATTGTGATGTCTACAAGACTTGTCACTCCTTATTTGACCAAGATCATCGCCGATGATGTCATAAAAGATGGAAAAGTAGAGATATTGCCTAAAGTTCTATGGCTCCTCATCATACTGAGTATAGTACGTGGAGTGCTTATATATGCACGTTCGTATCTCTTTGAGGATATCTCACAAAATCTGGTGTTTGATCTTAGGCATCAACTATTCGCTCATTTACAAGAACTACCTTATAAGTTCTATGATGAGAATCGTATAGGAGAGATAATGTCACGTATGACTGGGGATATAGATGGCATTAGAAATTTTGTAGCCGGTGGTGCCATCACACTCCTCGAAAATCTTATCTATTTTGTGGGAGCATTATGCATACTGTTTGCAATGAATGTAAAACTTACTTTAATAGTTATCATAACTACTCCCATTTTAGCATTTGTCGCAAGAAAATTCGATAAGATGATCCGTCCAGCGTTTGACGAGATTAGGGAACAAAATGCTGTGCTAAATACCCGTACCCAAGAAAATATTTCTGGCGTCAGGGTAGTAAAGGCATTCGCCCGGGAAGAATATGAAAAAGACGCATTCTCCAGAGAGAATATAAAACAATTGGATAAAAACATAAATGCCACCTTTATATGGTCCAAATATATACCTTTCATGGACTTTATAAGCAGCCTAAGTCCTGTGGTACTTTTAGGCTTCGGCGGGAGCATGGTAGTAAAGGGTGAAATATCATTAGGTACTCTTTTAGCATTTACCGGTTATATATGGATGATTACCGGCCCTATGCGTATGGTTGGTTGGCTAATAAATATGCTTGAACAGGCCATATCGTCTGGGGAAAAAATATTTTACTATCTTGATCTTGGCTCTTCAATAAAAGAAAAACCAAATGCCGTATTTCCTGAGGAATTTCATGGCCATGTAAGGTTTGAAAATGTATCCTTTAAGTACAAGGATGATGAAGTATTACATAATATAGAAATTGATGCCCCTCCAGGAAAGACTATAGCAATAATGGGTCCCACCGGCAGTGGAAAAACTTCAATAATAAACCTCATAGGTCGATTCTATGATTGTAGTCAAGGTAGGATAACAGTAGATGGCATAGATGTGAGGGATTACAAACTCAAGAATTTAAGGCGGGAGATAGGTTACGTAATGCAAGAAACCTTCCTGTTTTCTGATACCATTAAGGCAAATATTGCGTTTGGTCGTCCTGATGCATCCTTTGATGAAATTATAAAGGCAGCAAAGATAGCCGAAGCACACGAATTCATAATGGAAATGCCTGATGGCTATGATACAGTAGTAGGTGAGAGGGGAACGGGACTCTCAGGTGGTCAAAAGCAGCGTATAGCAATCGCCCGAGCTATCCTTAAAAACCCTAAAATACTCATACTAGATGACAGTACCTCTAGTGTAGATATGGAGACTGAGTTTAATATACAGAGGGAATTGGAAAAGAATATGAAAGGGAAAACTACCTTTATTATAGCCCATAGGATATCCTCTGTTAAAAATGCCGATGAAATAATTATATTAGATCAAGGCAGCATAGTAGAACGGGGAACCCATGATGAGCTATTGGCTAAAAAAGGCCGTTACTACGGAATGTATAAAGACCAATATAAAGATTTTGAACAATTAAATTATAAAGAGCAGGTGATATAAATGGCTCAAAATAAGATTTTAGAAGATGAAGCAGTTGAAAGACCTTTTAACGCTAACCAATTTAAAAGATTATTAAGCTATATGAAGCCCTTTAAAAAGCAGGTATCTATAGCCTTTGTCCTCATGATAATAGCGTCTCTGGCAAACCTGGCAGGGCCATATCTTATAAAATTAGCCTTGGATAATCATATACGTGTTGGTAAGCTTGAAGGATTGCAATGGATACTACTACTCTTTTTTGTTGCAAATGGACTGTATGCTGTCTGTCTAAAATACAGGGTACGCATAATGGATGTGGCAGGAAGAAAGGCCATTGCAAACCTTAGGCAGGATTTGTTCGACCATATACAGGAATTATCCTTTTCATTCTTCGATAGCCGTCCTGCCGGCAAGATAATGGTAAGGGTAATAAATGATGTAAACTCCCTAAATGGCCTCTTTACAGATGGAGTCATAAATGTATTGATAGACTTTATCACCTTAATACTAGTCATAATCATTATGCTCTCCATCAATATAAAACTGACATTAATATCATTATCTACCATACCCTTTATCATGCTGATAGTCTTTAGATTAAAAAAGATAATAAGGTATCGTTGGCAAGAAGTAAGAAAAAAACATTCAAATATGAATGCCTACCTCCACGAAAGCCTTTCAGGCATGAGGGTTACTCAGGCATTCGTAAGAGAAAAGGAAAATGAACAGATATTCGTGGATTTAAACAATGATATAAAGCAGTCATGGATGAGTGCCATAAGGATAAATACACTCTTTTGGCCTGCCATAGATCTAGTATCTACTGTAGGTACTGTCCTCATATACCACTTTGGTATAAACATGATGAGAACTGAAGAAATTACCCTAGGTACATTAATGGCCATCATATGGTATCTCGGTAGGTTTTGGGAACCTCTCAATAACATCTCAAATTTCTATAATTCCATTCTGGTAGCCATGGCATCTACCGAAAGAATTTTTGAGATAATGGATACACCTACAGATATAAAAGAGTTGCCTGATGCAATAAAAATGCCTTATATCCAGGGTAAGGTAGAATTCGACAACGTAACATTCAGCTATGACAATGAAAAGACCATCTTAAAGAATGTAAGTTTTACGGTACAGCCTGGACAGTCAATAGCATTAGTAGGTCCTACCGGCGCAGGTAAAAGCACCATAATAAACCTAGTCAGTCGATTTTATGACCCTACTGAAGGAGCTGTGTTAATAGACGGATATGATATAAAAAGTGTTAACCTTCGATCACTAAGGGAACAGATGGGCGTAATGATGCAAGACAGTTTCATATTCTCTGGCACCATATTGGATAACATAAGATACGGTAAACTAGATGCTACAGACGAAGAAATCATAGAAGCAGCAAAGGCTGTGCATGCCCATGAATTTATATCAAAAATGGAAAATGGATATTATACTGAAGTGAGCGAGCGGGGTTCTAGATTATCGGTAGGCGAAAGACAACTCATCTCCTTCGCCCGTGCCCTTTTAGCAGACCCTAAAATACTTATACTTGACGAAGCTACCTCTAGTATAGATACCCAGACTGAAATACTTATACAAAAGGCACTAGAAAGACTATTAGAAGGCAGAACATCATTTGTCATTGCCCATAGGCTATCTACCATAAGACAGGCAGATAGGATAATGGTAATAGATAATGGCCAGATAATGGAAAGTGGTACCCATGATGAATTATTGAAGGAAAAGGGTATATACTATGATCTTTGTCAGGCACAATATAGATATTTAAAAGCTGTATAAAAAATTAATGGGACTGACGTCTATATAGACCTCAGTCCCATTAATTTTTTACTTTTTGTTAGTAAATTTATCAAGGGATTTCTTGAATACAATATTATCTATTCTCCAATTTCCATAACTTTTTTTGAGAATAATAACTTTTTCACCATTTTGCCACTTAGGCGGATTTGTAGGTTCCTCATCGTCATCGCGATCCCTAAGTTCACCACGTATTTTAGGTACAATCTCCTGTATAGTAGCCTTACCAGTATTACTCCATGGCCACGCCCACCATTTTACTACCTTCAGTCTATAATCGTAATCATTTATTACATACTCTTCGTATGGGTTAGTAACCAACATAGGATCACTACTTAAAAATGACGGAGTAAAGAACTTATTCAAGGAAGTAATCTCTTTATTTCCAAATACCACATCAGTCCTTGCATTTAATCCTTCATTTAGTGTTATAAATATATTAGAACAATCATAGGATATAGATATTACCAGCAGGACAACCAATATAAACACTATAATCCCTGTAAATCTTTTGGCTATGTACAACAAAATCCTTGCTAACGTATCCAAATCATATTCCCCTCTCACATGCACTATTTATAAAAATTTCGTAGAATACTATAATAATAACACGAAATGAGCAATATCTACAAGACTGGAAAGAAAAAAGCTGCCTTTTGATTTTAAGGCAGCCATATTGATTATACCCTTTTAAATTTGCTTACCATATCATCAAAGATTGTATATATGACAGGTACAACAATCAAAGTAAGCAGAGTGGACAGAATTAGACCTCCTATAACAGATACTGCTAATGGCATTTGAAATTCTGCACCCTCCCCTATACCAAGGGATAATGGAAACAATCCTAATACAGTAGTCATACTAGTCATAAGAATAGGTCTCAGCCTGGTAGGCGCAGCTTTTTGTACTGCTTCATCTCTAGACATACCTTCCTCCCTTAGCATATTTATATAATCAACCAGCACAATCCCGTTGTTAACCACTATACCAGTAAGTATGATCATACCAAGATATGCTGGCACACTAAGGGATATATGTCTCATAAAGAGCCCTATAAAAGCTCCGGTAAATGCCAGAGGGACTGTAAACATTATAATAAATGGATGGATAAAAGATTCAAATTGTGCCGCCATCACCATATACACAAGTATTATACCCAGTATAAGCGCAAGTCTGAGATTTGAAAACGCTTCATTTAATTGTTCTACATCTCCTCCAAATTCTACAGTATAACCAGCTGGTATATCATATGCCTCAAGCTTTTTTTGTATTTCATCCATAACACTACTAAGCGCCCGCCCACTAATTGAACTTGATACCGTAACAACCCTGGTCTGGTTTGCCCTTTCAATTTCCACAGGTCCCCTATCATATTCAAAACTAGCTATTTCCTTTAATGGTACCATAAAGCCTAAAGGTGAAGCTATTATGACATCCTCCATAGCTTTTACATCTAGCATCTCTTTATTGGGCGTTTGCACCCTAACATCTATTTCGCTCCCGCCTGTCTTATATCGAGTAGCTACTGTACCTTGTATATAGCTTTGGACTGTGGACGATACTACAGCTACATTTATACCATATTGGCTGGCTTTTTGCCTATCAATAACCACCTTAAGTTCGGGCATACCTTCTGCAAAGCTTGAACGTACCTCACGAGTACCAGACACACCCTCCACTATGTCTTTAATATCATTTCCTATCTTTTTTAATTGATCCAGATCTTCGCCCTTTATACTGACAGAGACAGGTGAAACAGCTCCCCCTACTCCTGCTCCCATCATAGAAGATGCATCCGTTACCTGAACCTCACATCCAGGTATGTCTGCCGTCTTCTTTCTTATTTCATCTCCTACATCCTGGCTGCTCCGCTTTCTCTCAGATATGGGCTTCAAAATAAGCGTGATACTGCCTCTATCATTTGTCGCTCCACTTGCAAGATCGCCCATCATTCCTCCGCCTATACTGGAGTATACCGTATCTGCTTCAGGTATATTTGAAACTATATCCTCTAATTTACCCATAGATTCTATTGTTTCTTCATATCTAGTACCACGGGGCATCTTAACCGTTATATCTATCTGACCAGTATCGGTAAGTGGGAAAAATTCTCTTCCCTCAAATACCACCATGAATATGCTAGATACAAATAGCAGTATGGTTACAATTACCACCCAGCCTCTGTGCTTTAACGCCCTTCCAAGTGCCCGTTCATAATAACCGTGTAGCCTATCAAATGTCTTATTCCGTTTTTCAGAGGTCATGCGCCCTGTAAGTTTTACAGATAAAAGTGGCACCAAAGTAAGGGCAACTATTAAAGAAGCCAACAATGAAAATGTAACCGTAAGTGCCATTTCCCTAAATATTTGGGCTGTCAATCCCTGAACAAAGACAATGGGTAAAAATACACATATGGTAGTAAGAGTAGAAGCAATTATTGCCATAGATACCTGATTTGCACCCTGCTTTGCTGCCTCCATTGGCATATAACCATCCTGTCGCATCCTATATATATTCTCCAGTACCACTATGGAGTTATCCACCAACATACCTACGCCCAATGCTAAACCTCCTAGAGATACCATATTAAGAGTGACCCCTGAAAAATATACGAGTATAAAGGTAGCCACTATGGAAATAGGAATGGATAACCCTATAACTAATGCAGGTCTAAAATCTTTAAGAAATATAAATAATATTAATATGGCTAATGCGCCACCCAATAGTGTATTTTTTACTACCGTGGATATGGATTTATTTATATATGTAGACTGATCCAATACAGTGGTAATATTTACATCACCATATTCAGATCTTATATTTTTAAGCTCCTTGTTAAGCATTTTTACTACCCTGACCGTATTGGCCCCACTTTCCTTCTGAATGGATATGGACAAGCTGTCCTTGCCATTTATCTTTGAATACTGTTTTTGGTTCGCAGTGCTCTCTTCAATAGATGCCAAATCTCCCAGTAAAAACATTGAGCCTTGGCCATTGGTGATGGGTAGCTTTTTTATATCATCTATGCTGGTAAAGGTGCCAGTGGTTCTCACAAGTAAATCATAGCTTCCATCGGATATGATACCCCCAGGTGCGCTTATATTTTCCATGCGTATAGCATTTATAATGGTATTCATAGCCACTTCATTACTAGCCAGTTTGTCAGGATCAACTATTACTTTTATTTCATCCTGACTCCCGCCATATATACTTATTGAGGCTACCCCTTCAATACGCTCTAACCTAGGCTTTAATGTTTCATCTACCCACGTTTTTAATTGGGACGGCGCCTTCCCTTCCTCTGATACACCCAACGCCATTATGGGCAGCATATTTGGATCCAATTTTATAACCATGGGATTGGAAACGCCATCTGGGAACATACCCTTTATGAGATCGAGTTTTTCCCTCATGTTCAAAGTAGCAAAATTCATATCCGTTCCATAGTTGAATTCCAATATTACTAATGAACTGCCTTCAGAGGATATGGAGCGTATAGATTTTACATTGTTGACCGTAGCCATTACGTTCTCTATATTTTTTGTAACAATTGATTCTACCTCTTTAGGGCCTGCTCCACTGTATTGTGTAGATACTACCGAAATTGGAAGCTCTATAGATGGCAAAAGATCCACATTAAGTCTGCTTAAAGATACAGAACCCAATATGAGGACTATACATACCAACATAAATATGGTAACGGGTCTGCGAATACTTACATCTGATAAACTCATTTATTGTTCACCTCTTACAATATTGACCTTTACGCCATCTTTTAAATAGTCCTGACCTTTAACTACTACATTATCTCCCTGGCTTATCCCCGATAGCACCTCTACATTTTCGCCATCATCAAGTCCCGTCCCTATCTCCCGCCTATAGGCCGTATCATTATCCACTATAAACACATAATTTTTCCCACCTTGCATTATAACAGTATTTTTAGGGATGGTAATCACTTGCTCTTTCCTATCAAGGATTATATTAGCCTTTCCAAACATACCCGCCCTTATGTTTTTTTCGTCGTTATTGACCTTTATAGTTACCAAAAAGGCTTGGGTTTTCATATCGATCGCAGGACTTATGGACTCTACTATCCCATCCATGTCTTTATTCAATGCATCTACATGCACCTTTACTTCTTGGTCAACTCTTAACTTGTTTATGTCACTATCTGGTACATTTATGTTAAAATATAGAGTATCAATATCTATTATGGTAATAGGTGGCATAGTCTGGGCTATTATATCCCCTTCTTCTGCCGATACTGTTGCTATTACCCCATCTATTGGAGATGTGATCTTGAGGTTTTGTTTCGTATTATTAGCCATATCTAACCCTATCTTTGCTTGTTCAAGCTGCAGATCAAGGAGCTCTTTTGATGGAATAGATTGTATGCCGCTGTCTATAGCCTTTCTACCTTGCTCTACCTCAGATCGCTGATTATAAAGCTCCCGCCTTTTATCCTGTAATTCTTCTTTTTGATTATTAATAGCACCTTTTTTAACTTCATATGTCTTTTTATCAATTTGCCCTGCTGCTAATAATTTATCAAGATCTGCCATACCTCCATCAAGTTTTAAAATGCCATCATCTATCTGGGATTCAGCATTTTTTATATCTTCAACAGCCTGATCCAAACGTTTCTTGTCTGCATTTAGACCATCTCTTTTTTCATTTGCCGACTGAACGTTTAATTTTGCAATATCATAAGCAATCTGGGCCTGCTTAACCTGAAGTTCTACCTCAGAGGTATCTAATTCTAAAAGCACATCCCCTTTTTTTACTTCCTGACCAACCTTTACATGAAGTTTATTTAATTTGCCAGGCATCTTAGGAATAACGGCATGGGTTTTTACAGGCTGAAACTTGCTTGAGAACTCCCTTAATACTTCTATATCACCCAATACCACCCCTTGAGTTTGTACGGATACTACCTCCGTCTTATTTTCTACCTGCTCATCCTGATTATTTTCCTTATTTGATGTACATGAGGATAATACTAACAAAAGTATAATAAGACAGGATAAAAATAACGTCTTTTTATTTTTATTCATACCACTGCTCCCTTCTAATCCCTATTACGGTCGTATATAATCCTTAGGCCTTCTAAGGTAAGCAATGCATCAACCTCATCTACAACTCCTGATTCCTCTGCTATAAGAAACGCTAAACCTCCTGTTGCTATTACCTTTGCATTGCCACCTAACTCTCTTTTCATCTTGTTTACTATATAATTTACCTGACCTGCATACCCATACACTATCCCCGCCTGCATACTGCTCACAGTATTTTTGCTTATAACATTTTGAGGCTTTACAAGTTCTACCCTAGGTAGCTTTGCCGCATGTTCAAACAATGCATTTGTAGATATAATAATGCCCGGGGATATGCAACCTCCCAAGTATTCACCTTTTTCAGATATGGCACAATATGTAGTAGCAGTACCGAAATCTATTATTATAAGGGGGCCCCCATATTTCTCATATCCAGCTACTGCATTTACAATCCTATCTGCCCCCACCTCCTTTGGATTATCATATAATATATTTATTCCCGTCTTTATACCAGGACCTACAACAATGGGCTTTATATTAAAATATTTATCACACATCTGCTCCAATGAATACATTACATTTGGTACTACTGACGATATTACTATGGCTTCTACATCCTTATATGATAAATTGTTGTACTTAAAAAGCTCAAGTATGATCATGCCAAACTCGTCTCCCGATCTATTATGTGTAGTAGCCATACGCCAGTATGCAACCAATTCTGTATTATCATATATCCCAAGAACTATATCAGTATTACCCACATCCATTACAAATATCATATATATTCCTCCTTTGCTCTTAAATAAAGGCAGGGAAATAGTATCCCTGCCTTTATTTCTCGCTATCAAATTAAAATCCTTTATTATATATCTTTTGCAATGCCCCTGTTACAGCGCTAACTATAACTATTGCCACCACTATCTCCGGTATGCCGTGGGTAACGGCAATGCCTATTAGGAATTTACCAAGTCCCGCAGCTGGTATACCTATCTTGCCAGCATACTCCACCCCATGCCTTAAATAGATGGCTGATAGTACCCCTGCTGTATTCGTAACGGTTCCCACTGCTCCCGCAAATGCACTGGCGAGCATATGGCTCCCCTTTGCGCCCTTTGAGCTATCCCTATCCTTGAATAAACGCTTTATGCCAACATAGGTATAATATGATGTAATGGCAATACAAAGTCTTGGAAGAATAGCTACTATAGGGTCTAGGAATACAAACTGGGCTGGGCTGGTAGGCATGGCCACCGCCTGATACATACTGAATCCACCGAACACCAAACCTATAAAAAGACCTACTACAGGACCTTCCATAATAGACCCTATTATTACAGGTATATGCATTATGGTAGCTTTGGTGGGACTAAAAGGCAAGGCAATAAAACCTAATGGAGTGGCGCCAAGTACTATAGAAATGGCAGCTAGCATACCTATCACAACCAGCCTTCGAGTAGATATTTTCATCACTTTCACCTCCGTTCAAGTTCCAAAATGGATACCTGACGTATATAAAATATAAAGTTGTAATGGTATCCCTATAGTCCAACTCCCTATGGGATGTCGGCTATAGTTTTAATTTACAGATAATATTGTACCAAAATATGTTTTAATATACAATAAAAATTCTATCTTTTCAGCATTACAGATAATAAAGCATTGTTTACTGCCCTTGCAACTACTTCTACCGCCGCCATACCTAATATGTTGATATCCTCTTTTTTATCACCAGTAGATAGACAAAAGAGTGTATCACCATCCACCATAGTATGGACCGGACTTATTGATATGGCCAATCCATCATGGGCCATACTAGCCAACTTGTTGGCACCTTCCTTTGATAACTTTGCATTGGTAGCCACTACCCCTATTGTAGTATTAGTAGATGAGAACTCTATATTCATATCTTTTTTAAACAAAAATTCCTTTGTATTCAAAAATACCCCTTTGTTATCAGGATGCCTTGCACCTGCTAGTATATTGCCATTCTCTATATCTATTACATCTCCAAATGCATTGACTGCAACTATCGCCCCTACTATTACACCGCTTGGTAGTTTTATACTGGCAGTACCTATACCGCCCTTCATGCAAAAATCCATACCTAGTATCTTGCCTACAGTAGCTCCTGCACCAGCACCCACTATACCTTGAGATACTTCTTTGGCCGAAGCATTTTTGCATGCCATATACCCCATTTGTGCGTCCGGTCTTATGGATGAATCCCCATAGGCCAGATCAAAAAGCACCGCACCTGGGACTATAGGCACTCTGGCTACTCCAGTATCATATCCTATGCCCTGCTCTTCAAGGTATTCCATTATACCATCGCCTACAGAAAGACCAAAGGCACTGCCTCCCGTAAGAAACACTGCATTCACCTCTTGCACCGCATTGGTAGGCCGCATGAGATCAGTTTCTCTGGTCCCGGGAGATGCACCTCTAACATCTACACCACCTACTGCGCCGTTTCTACAAAGCACTACAGTGCACCCAGTCTTCTTAGAGCTATGTTCTGCATGCCCCACCTCTATACCGGGTACATCAGTTATTTTTCCATCATACATAATCCGTAAGCCCCCTTATGGATACATCACCAGACATCACCGTTTCAAGAGTACCGTCATCTTTCTTTATAATAAGATGCCCCTCTGGAGTAAAGTCTATAGCCTCTCCTTCAAATTCCATATCGGTACCTATTACCCTTACCCGTCTACCTATAGTTATACACCACTTTTTATACTCCTCTAGTATAGGTGCAAAATCACAACTGGATATGTAGCTAAGATAGAGCTCCTCTAGTTCCTCCATTACACCCTGTATAAGTGCGTTGCGATTTACATATTCACCCTTCTCAATACCTATGGATGTGGCCATATGCCGTATACCACCTGAAAACTCTTCCAAACCTATATTTACATTTATGCCTATACCTACAATTATATAGCGTATCACGTCTGGATCACACTGGATTTCTGTGAGTATACCGCATAATTTCTTACCTTCTACCAATATGTCATTTGGCCATTTTATATCGACCTTTATCCCATACAACTTGTATATGCACCTAGCCACTGCCAAAGCAGCCATGGCAGTTATTTGAGGTGCATCCTTAGGTGATAGTAAATCAGGCTTCAATATTATGGACATCCATGCCCCCTTGCCGGCGGGAGATGCCCACTTCCTATCTAGCCTACCCCTACCACCGGTCTGCTGATCTGCAATAACCAAAGTACCTTCCGGCCAGCCTTCCTGAGCCAATGTCTTTGCTTTTATATTGGTAGAGTTGATACTATCATATACCTGTACTACCTTCCCAAATCGATTAGTATTTAACCCATAAGTGAGAAGGAACGGATCCAATATATCAGGTACTTTTTTTAAGCAATACCCCTTTTTGGTAGCAGATTCTATATAATATCCTTCCTCCCTTAAACCCTTTATATGCTTCCATACAGCTGCACGGGTAACTCCAACAACCTCACTTATCTCCTGACCGGATATGTATTTACCTTTATTATCTAATAAAATAGCCAAAATTTTTTCTCGCATTTTCCTATCCCCTTTAATCCTCCCCTAATTTTAATGCTTGATGGATCTTTATGTGAGATATAAACCACGCCAGAGTTAAAAAACTCAAGGTCAGCATTATCCCCATTACTAAGTATACCTTTATATAGTCTTTACGCAACGCAAGTACTTTAAATGGCGGCACCTGCTCTGCTGCACCATGGGCCAATTGCAAAAATGGTACAAATAGCTCACTAGCCATACCTCCTATTACTATTCCCACAATAACTGAAATCCCCGATGTCATTATTTGCTCCCATATTAGCATACCCAGTACTGAATTTTTGGGCATACCCATGGCACGAAGCACTCCAAATTGAAGTGTTCTCTTTTGTATTGATAATATCCAGTATATCAAAAAACCTATTGCGCTTATAAGCATGGATATCACAAAACCCAACGTAAGGGCACCATTCATCCCTTGCAGCATTGGATCATTCTTGCCCATAATTATCTGTTGGCTGGCATCCGTAAGCTTTAAAACGGATATTTTATTTTCCTTAATTTCATCGTATATCTTTTGACTATTAGCTCCCTCAGATTTCTTTAGCCATACTTCATATGGTTCTATAGATGTCTTAGCCTGAATATATGCTAAATTAGCTACCACCAAATAATTCTTTCCCTGCTTTTCTCCCTTTATTATATTGGGATTGTATGTAGGCCAATAATCTACTCTGCCATATACTACTCCATCTAAATAGTCCTGATCTCCCCATTTTATGGTGATGTTATCCCCCTGTTTAATATTATAATCCTCACCCATATTTGATGATATCAAAAATGCCTTAGGTGCCTTTGACAACAGGTTTAAGTATTGATACCAATGGTATGGCTTTAAAAGATCACCTCTAAACCATGAAACTTTTCCAAACTCATGGGGTACTATGCCCATAATATATACATTCTGTAACCATTTATCGCTCAGCTGTACAGTACCATTTGTAGTACGAAATACCTTAGTCACAAGTTCTACGTCCGATAGCTTTGTATACGGTTCAAAGGGCGGCTCTATATATTTGAGAGCTGGTTTGCTATCAATATCCGATACAGATGCATTCTCATCCATGTTCATTCCAGAGGATGGCACATCCATAGTTTGCCAATCACCTTTTATAGTTATATCTGCACCTATTTCATACCTTATACGTTCTTCCATATTTGCATTTACCGTTCGAGCTGCATTCGCACTAAAAAGCCCTACTGATAGTGCTAACATAAGAAATATCATCAAAAACTGATTTTGGCCCCTGGAACGCCCTATTTGTACAAATGATGCATATATGGCTGAACTCCACCTCTTTTTACCCAACCAAAATATAAGTCTTATAATATAAGGGTATAGTCTTATAAAAAACAATCCAATACCCAATATAAAAAATATAGATACTACAAAAAGAACAGGATCTATTCCCAATTCTACCGATTGAACACCGGTTAATACAAGGGTTTTTTGCCTCATTCTAAAGGTATATATACCATATGCCGATATGGCAAGTAGCACTATATCTATATAATAACGCTGCCAGATAGGTTTTCTATCTGTTCTTGTTATCTGCCTCTTGTGCTGTACTATACCTTCCCCTCCACTTAAAACTACTGGTATGAGCATTGCCATCATAGCAAAAATCCCAGCTCCAATGGCATATAGATAATACCTAGGCTTTATCACTACCGGAAGTGCTACCCTATCAACAAACTCTAGAAAGCCATTTGCCGATCCTAATATCTGACATATTCCAAATCCTATGGGAGGTCCTATAATAATGGCAATACTGGCTAATATAGCACTCTCCATGAAATAGGCTAAAAATACATGTTTGCTCCCTGCCCCCCTACTTTGCATCACCGCTATCTCATTTCTGTCATGGTCTACAACCAATTTTGATATCATGGATAAATAAAAGGTAAGCATTAGTATGATAGGTACATCCAATATCCATAGGGATACCTTGAGTTTTTTTGCCCTATTATAGTATTCATCTATTATCGAGATAGCCGGAAACTTGATGCTTATTGCCCTATTGGAAGCAAACCATTCCTTTTCACTTTTGTATGCATTTAATATTTTAGATAAGTCCTCTATGCTTATTGCATGATAATCCAATGCAAAATACCATTGGGACTCCTTAAGCATAACTTGCATATCTGCATTTTCTACAAAATCCTTATAGAATATGGCATAATCCATTATAAAGCTTTCCTTATACGGCAATATACCCTGAAACCAATAACCATCTCCCATATCCTTTATATTAAATACACCTACTACCTTAATTCTGAAAGGAACATCCTCCTTACCCACTATACTTTTTATAGTATATACCTCATCTAGTAACAAATCCATGGCTTTAAAGGCTTCCTGGCTTACCATCACCTCATATACACCATTTTTCACCTCATTTGAAGGATATTTACCATGAATGATGTCTACATGGGACTCCATATTGGAGACTGACTCTAATTTAAAAAAACGTTTTTTGGGTTTTGCTTCCCGTTCCACCTCTGGCAAAGCATATATATAGTCAACTGTAAATTTATTATATGAGCTTAAATAGGGTATCCCCATCTCTTCTTTAACATGTGCATTTATTCTTTCATCATGCTCTAAGTACTTGCTACGCCAATTCTCTCCTCCATATGGTATCTTTACATGATAGGTACCGGGGTAACCCTTTGTATCTACTTGATAATTTTCCAGATCTTTTGTAAGCATACGCTGTAACACACCATCTGTATACATTGGTATACTGCTTATCATCCCAACTGCCAGCATAAACCCGATTAAAAGGCATAGAACCATCCATTTATTGCTGGCCATTTTCCTAAATATAAAACGCAGCAATTTAATGCCCCCTATTCTACTATAACTTTTTTGCCTTCATCTATGCCCTTCTTTATCTCTACCTCTGTAGCAGTTTCTATACCTATTTCAACATCCTGTTCCCTCTTTATGCCATCCTCCAGTACATTCACAAACCTCCGACCCATATAATTATGTACCGCATTTCTAGGAAGCACTATTACATCCTCCCGCCTATCTAAGACCAAATTTATTTCAGCTGAATCCCCAGGTTTTATGTCATTTGGTAATTTATCTACACTTATCCTTACCACATTCTTTAGATGATCATCAGCACCTAATGGCAAATTGGCAGGAGTCATAACCACTTCACCTACAAAATTATTACCTTTTACCTTTAAATCCACCTTCATACCTGGCTTAAATTCGGATAGATCATTTCCACTGTACTCAAGAAGCAAATTTTGAGGATCTGCTATGCTCATTATACTTTGATAAGCTTCCACAAAATCTCCAATAGATAACTTATTGTCCATATATACAATCTTGCCATCTATTGATGCATACAATTTTGCTTCATCCAGCTCCCGCCTCAAGTCTTCAAGACGCAACTGTTCTAGCTCCAAGTCAAGCATAGCTGCTTCCTGTGTATACTTATCCTCCCCTTCCTTTGTCTTCTTATATATAATATCTGCCTTTTTAACCATAATTTCCTGCTGTTTTATCCTGCTCTCCAGATTATCCGTTTCTAATTCTGCCAAAATATCGCCTTTTTTTACTTCATCTCCCGCTTTTATATATATCTTTTTAATTCGCCCGCCCCCATGGCTAAAAAATACATTATTTTGTTCTGCTGAGATAAAAGTAGCGGAACCTGTTATCCTCCGCTCAATATCATTACGCTTTGCCTCAATAGTTTCATATGTTATTTCTTCAGGTTCACTGAGAGGCGGATTAAGAATAGGCTCCTCCTTTGGCATAAGATAGCATCCACTTAACGTAAAAGCCATAGTAAATACCAAAATCCCAAAGGCAATTACATCCTTTGATTTATGCATTTTTCATCCCCCTATTATTTTTACTCTAAACTTTCCATCAATAAAATCAATGGATTTCTTGGGAGCATTACTTGTCTGAAACTGCCTTAAATACATAAATAATATGCTGTGAATGAACAATGGCTAAAATATGTAGAAATAAAACAATCTATAAATGTTAACACTTTTATATGGAAGCAGGGTGCCTTATTAGACACCCTGCTATTCCTTTATGTTGATTATCTATTGCTGAAAACCTTTTTACCTTGCACAATAGTCTCTACCACGGATAAATTCCTATCTAATAAGACAATGTCTGCATCATATCCCCTGTCTATAAGGCCCTTATGATCATCTACTCCTATTATGCTGGCAGGAGTATGGGTAAGCATGGTAAGTACGTCCTCTAGAGATACTCCTATGTCCACCATATTGACAAGTGCCTTATCTAAAGTAAGCACGCTACCTGCAAGATTACCTTCCTTAATCCTTGCTGCTCCATCCTTTACAAATACCTTCTGTCCTCCTAATGTATATTCTCCGTCACCCAATCCTGCAGCAGGCATAGCATCTGTAATAAGGGCTATTTTTTGAGCACCTTTTACCCTATAGGCAAGCCTTAATGCAGCAGGATGTACATGAATAAGATCTGAAATAAGTTCTAGTGTAACATCATCATTATCGAGGATAGCACCTACTGCCCCTGGTTCCCTGTGATTCAAACCTGTCATTGCATTGTAGAAATGGGTGGAATGGTGTATCCCCCATGAAAAGGCTTCCATACATCGGCTATAAGTGCAATTTGTATGACCTACTGAAATACTTACATGTCTATCTACTAGATAGTCAACCAGTTCTTTAACACCCTCCATCTCCGGTGCTATGGTTATATGTTTTACTATATCCTCATGGGAGCCTACCAACTCTTTGTATGTCTTTACACTGGGCTTTAGTATATGTTCCTCTTCCTGTGCACCTTTTTTCAATGGATTCAAAAATGGTCCCTCAAGGTGAACACCCATTATCTCAGCACCTTTAATATCCTTTTTCATAGCCTTTGCAATGGCATCCATTGTCCTTTGTGTATTTGACATTGAAGTAGTCATATTAGTTGGCAAAAATGAAGTAGTACCATGCTGAGATACAAATTTCGCCATGGTCTCTATAGCCTCCATTGTACCATCTGCAACATCATGCCTTAAAGCACCATGGATATGTATATCTATAAAGCCGGGACATACATATAATCCCTTCGCATCTATAACCTCACCATCTGTACATTCACCAGATGGAACTATGTCATGAATCTTATTATTTTCAACAAGCACATCATAACCACACAACCACTTACCATCTTTAAATACCTTGCCACCAGTAATGATTAACATATCCCTCACCTCATACCCTTTCTTTTTTATATACCGTAATATAATTTACAAAAAAATGAGCACTTCTACCTACTATTGTACATCAAGGATGCACAACAACATTTTACTTAATAATATCATTTTTCTTACTATCAATCAATATTTTTGAATATTCCCTTCAATTTATAATCGTGCTTTTAGGTTTAAAAAATGGGAAAAGAAGATTTAATTTAAAAGGTCTTCTTTTCCCATTTTCTTAAAGCTCAAACTTTCAATAGTATTATATAATTATACTAAAAATCTATTTATCTATAGAAGGCATGCTGACCGATTTTAGCCACATATGTTTTATTGTTCACTATCCATTTGCCCTCAGCCTTTGCAGGATTAAAGAAATACAAAGCATCTCCCACAGGCCTTGAACCATTATATGCATCCTGTGCTGCCCTTATACTCTCACTGTTAGGTGTATTATATATACTTCCGTCGGCCACAGGGCTAAATTGGGGAATTCCTCCATAATATTCAAAAACTACATTATATATAGTGTTAGGAAAGGCAGAAGATTTCACCCTATTTAATATTACATTACCAACAGCTACCTTGCCTACATAGCTTTCACCGCAGGCCTCGGCATGTATTATCCTAGATAACCAGTATATATCCGGACTTGATCTATCTGTAGAAGCCCTATTTGTAGTATTAGTTTTATTATTATACAATTTCGCCGAGGTGTTCGGTCCTACAATACCATCTGCCGCCAAACCATTTGCTCTTTGAAAGTCTATAACTGCCTGTCTAGTTATGGGACCATAGTACCCGGTCACCTTATAATATTTATAATATCCTAGATCTTTTAATCTCTGCTGTACTCTGGAAACATCATCTCCACGTACACCTACTTTAAGTAGTCTATCCGCTGCGAGGGCTGGCATAGCAGACATAAAAACTATAGTAATTACCAACATTATCATTATCATTCTTTTCCTAGATCCTTGCATAAATACGAGCTCCTCCCTTTATGTTAATTTAGTGATAATTATATATAAAGGGGAACCCCTAGTCAAAGTTCCTATTTTATGTTAGCTCTATGTATTACAAAACTATTAAGTAATTGTTAATGTGTCGTAATATTTCCTCCCTATTTCATACATATGGTATTTTTATCCCCCATGTGTGGACTATTTCACTACAAATTTTATAATAAAATCCTAGTATTTTGTTATATTATTAAATATAATTATATATATCATTTGAAACTTGATGGTTCTTAGATTAACTTAATGCAAATTAATGAGGAGGTTTTTTATGAGTAACAAATGGAATACGTTAAATCGTATCGAAGAATCTGGACTTGTAGTAGTAGTAAGGGCAGATAGTGCTGATCAAGCAAAGAAAATAACCGATGCCTGTCTAGCTGGTGGGGCAGCTGCAATCGAGATAACCTATACTACACCTGGAGCAACAAAGGTAATAGAAGAATTAGCTAAAAACTATAGTCCTGAACAGATAATAATAGGCGCAGGTACTGTACTTGACACCGAAACTGCTCGTGCGGCCATTTTAGCCGGAGCACAGTACATAGTATCCCCCTGTCTGGATATAGACACATTAAAGCTATGTAATAGATATCAGATCCCTTGTATGCCTGGTGCAATGACTATAGCTGATGTAGTACATGCAATGGAATTCGGAGCGGATATTGTAAAAGTATTCCCTGGAGAAGCATTTGGACCTTCCATAATAAAATCCATAAAGGGTCCTCTACCCCAAGCAAATTTAATGCCTACTGGCGGTGTTAATATAGACAATGTTGACCAATGGATAAAGGCAGGAGCAGTTGCCGTTGGTGTTGGCGGGAGTCTTACAAAGGGTGCAAAGACAGGTGATTACGAAGGTATGCAAAAATTAGCAGCTGAATTTGTACAAAGGATAAAATTAGCAAGACAGAAATAAAAAATAAGGGACATGGTCTTTTAAAAGACCATGTCCCTTATTTTTTATTTATATGGAATTATCTTTATCCTATCCAGCATGTATTCAAAATCAGACAAGCCGCATAGCTTGGTACCAGATTGTATGACCGTAGCACTGGCTGCTGCTGATGCCATTTTTAGTGTGTCAGCCAAATCCAAACCTTTTATAATAGCAGCCGCTGCTGCTGCCACCATGCTATCCCCCGCCCCAACAGCGCTTTTCACATCTAAGGATAAGGCGGGAGCAAAATAGGCAGATTTTTTATCCACAGCCACTGCACCACCATCCCCCATAGAGACAATAACCAATGATATACCTTGTTCTACAAGGGATCTACTAGAATCTATTATATCATAAATATTTTTAAATTTTCTGCCCATTATACCCTCCAACTCATATATATTGGGTTTTATCATATATGGTTTCGAATGTATACCTGCCTTTAAAAGGGAGCCATCTGCATCTAATATTACCTTGACAGAAAGATTCCTCACATCATTTATAATCTGTCCGTATATCGATGTATCTACCCCTTGGGGTACACTACCGCTTAATATAAGAATATCACTCTGCCTAGCATAATATATTATCTTTTCTTTCAGCCTATATATAATTTCATCTGATATAAAACTACCTTTTTCATTTATTTCAGTAATCGTGCCTGTTTTTTTATCAAATATTTTTATATTATTCCTAAGTCTGCCCGGTGCTAATACAAAATCATATCCTATACCCTTTTTATTTAAAAATTTTTCCAATATTTCTTTATTATCAAAATAGTTTATACCTGTGCATATACTCTGTATACCCAGCATTTTTATAACTACCGATACATTTATCCCTTTGCCACCCACATCATACATATTCTTATCCACCCTGTTTAAACCACCATATAAAAATTCATCTAGTATTATACCTGTATCCATACATGGATTTAAAGTTACCGTTGTTATCAAGCCTATTCCCCCTGCATCTCTTTAAATGTCTGTCTTATGCTCTAATAAATACCCAGTACTAATAAATAGTATAATAAATACACATAAATTAAATATTATAGCCCATATGCCCTGATTAGCCATGGCAAACTTCATTTCCATAGTTAGATTACTAATATTTAGTTCATGATCTATCATTTTTATATCAGGCAGATACTTAGATATTACTCTATTTAGTTTAGTTATAAGAATGTTTATAAGTATTACAATACCAAATGTCAATCCACCTGCATATTTATTATTTTTTAGCATGCTCTTTGCTAATACCAAAGAAAAATATATGGTAGATAAAAAAGTAATTAAACTTGTAAATATGGCTAATATAACAGTTGCGATAATATCCATATTATTAGCAACGTTATTATCAAATACCTTTAATAGACTATCTGGAGTTAGGTTATGGGCATGAAAAACTGCAAATAATGTATACAATCCACCAAATATCAAACATTCAATAATAGTAGTAAGTATTTTTGAACCTAATATGCTGAAACTACTTTGGGGCACCATAAAAAGCATACTACCTGTATCTTCAAATAAGTCCTTCTTTAATATATTTATAGAATCTATGATTATAAGTACACAGGCAGCTACTCCCATTGCAAATATAACTAACATCATAATAGCACCAAATTGACTTGCATCCCCATTTTGCAGCTTATAATCTAACATCAAAAGCAAATTTGCAATTATTATAGCGGCAGCTCCTCCTAGCATGACCTTTTTACGTCCTTTAAGTTCATACTTTAAAAGCTTAAACATCTTGGAATACCTCCTTATAGATATCATCTATAGATTTACCCTTCTCTTCTCTCAACTCTTCTGCATTGTCCTCAAGGATTGCCTTGCCATTTGATATAAAAGTTACTCTGTCAAACAATCTCTCTATATCATTCACAAGGTGGGTAGAAATCAAAAACGAACAGTCCGTTCTAAAATTAGATATTATGGCATCCATTATCTTCTCCCTGGCCACTGGATCAATTCCTCCCAAAGGTTCATCAAAAATGTACAACTTGGCATTTCTTGAAAGACCTAATGTCAATGTGGCCTTTTCGTACATACCCTTTGAGAGAGCAGTCACTTTATTATCTTTGGTCAGGTTCATAAATTTCAAAAGTTCCATACATTTTGAACGATCAAAATCATCATACATATCATCATAAAAATCAATAGCATCGGCAATTCGCATCCATTTGTAAAGATGCTGGGTGTCTGGCAAATATGATACCATGGACTTGGTTATAATTCCCGGTTCATGTCCTCCTATTTTTATCTCCCCATATGATGGCTTTATAAGCCCTGCAGCAATCTTCATAAATGTAGTCTTACCACTTCCATTAGGACCTAAAAGACCCACTATGCTACCTATAGGCACTTTAATATTAAATCCATCTAATGCCTTATTGTTAAAAAATTTTTTCCCCAGATTTTGAGCAAAAAGTATTGTGTCCATTATTTTCCTTATCCCCTTTCCATATAAAATTCTATTAAATCCATAATCTCAACATCAGTAAAACCTAGATCCCCCATGGTTGAAATAAATGATTTTATTTCAGTCTCGGCCATCTCCCGCCTTAAATCCTTTATCTTTTTTTTATCTTGAGTGATAAAGGTACCCATACCCCTTTGAGTAAATGTTATACCTTCACGTTCTAATTCCCCATATACCCTTTGTATTGTATTTGGGTTTACCTTAAGTCTATTACTCATATCCCTTATTGAAGGTAACTTATCACCTTGCTTTAATTTTCCCGATGCTATCTCCCCTTTTATCATGTTCGATATTTGAACATATATGGGTATATTATCATCAAATTGGGACATTTTTTCATCCTCCCCCATATACAATATTAGTGCACTAGTAATATAGTACACTAATGTTGTATATATGTCAATGGTTTTATAAATTTTTAGGTAGCAATAATACATATCAATTCATAATATATCTTAAGCATATAAAAAAAGAGGAGGTATACTTACATGACACCATACTATTATGACTATACTTATATGTATGAAGGTGGTAATATTTTTGCCGATCCACCTCCCATACTGAGTAACAACCCTGCTATACCAGTAATAGTATTGCGTAAAGAAATGACCGGATACCCAAACTATGGAAATCCAAGTGGCAATGCCGACATACTATATACAGGAAATAGAGGAGTATGGACCTTTGAACTTCCTTCTTGGTTATTATTCTTTGTAGGCGGTAATGCACAACTGATAATATCTGCTGTATTAGATGATCACACTGGAGTACCGGCAAATAGGTATTCTGCTAGAATAATTATAAATGGATCTATCGTACATGATGGCCCTGTACCTTTAGTACATGGTAGGCCAGAAGGGCAACAATTTAATAACTGGCGCCTTTTAAACTTTACAATACCTAATTTAAGAAGGAATAACAGAGTGGTAATACAAAATACCTCTAGAGCAGGGGTAGATGACTGGATAGCCATTGATTGGATGGAAATAGGTATAATGGGGCCTATGATATAGAATATATAAAAAAACACTAGCTGAAAAGCCTACCAGCTAGTGTTTTTTTATATATTCTATTTCTTATTTATCCCTATAAACGTAGTTATACTTTTGCCCTCTAAAGAAATAGTAAATTTTTCATCTATACTTTTTATGTCAGAACGTTTTTCCATATCTACCTGTTCATTTGTAATATATGGGGTTATTTGTCCAGATACAAAGCCCTTTGGCACTATATCCAAAGTTTTGTCATATTTACTATCATTAATTGCCACTATAGCAAAATTACCAGTCTCTATATCTTTATAGGCAGTAATATAAACTCCCAAAGTAGGATTATCAGTAGCACCTATCCTTACATATCCAGGTCTTACAAATCTACTAAAATGTCCAAGGGTAAATAACCTTTTAGACACTATATATGAAGCAAGATCAGGATTTATGTGAATAAGTGTTTGATTATCATTAACAGTATGTGAGCCACGCCAGTAACAAAATGCACTTATCTCCGGTATAGTCATAAATTTATGAATTTTCTTTCCCCATTTTAGTGCATCAGACATACCAGTATCAAAACCACCTGTAGTATCAGACAATTCTGTCATCCATATCTTTTTCCCCGTCTTCTTAGCCGTAGGTAATTCCTTTATTATACCCTGATATTGATGTGCAGCTACAATATCCACCCTTGAACAAGACTCTGGATCTTTTAAAGCATCTTTGACTACAACTTCACTCCATATCGCCATTTCACCTGCAATAACTTTTGCATCTATGTTTTCATTTTCAAATGTAGGCTTAAGGTAATCTTTTATAAAATTTTTAAACATACTTCCAGTCCATAAGCATGATTTCCATGGTGCAGCGTATTCAGGTTCGTTTGCAATGGATACTCCATATATATCCACGCCATGATACTCCTTATATATCTTTATATACTGTGCCAAGTAATCTGCATATTTTTGATAATATTCTTTTTTTAAAAATCCTCCTCGTTCCAGCTTATTATTAGTTTTCATCCAAGCAGGAGGACTCCATACAGTGCCAAATATTTTTTCTACTCCCCTTACCTTGGCTTCATTAAAATACCATAGTTCTCGCATATCCGGTTCATAATTCCATACACCATCATCTGGTTCAATTGTAGCCTTACTATCCCCACATCCTATTTCTGTCCTAAGTATAGATAATCCTATGCCATTATCCCTTGAGTATAGAAGATCCATTACTTCTGTTCTTTGAGGCTCTGACATGCTATAGGTATCTTCTTCATCTTGTGTAATGCCAAATCCATCAATCTCTTGATGGATATCGTTCCAGTCTATAACTACATTAGAGCATGCCTCTGCATTCATCAAAGGTACAATGGCTGTAGCAATAAATATTGCCATTAGTATATTTGCAATATATACCTTCTTAGAACGTGATTTCATGAATTACTACCTCCTTATACTTTTTTCGGCCTTCACATTTTTTTAAGACGTTCCAACATTAATCTCCTAGTCTATTCATGCTCATTATAATCCAGACTATATATTTTATCCTTATCCACCCCATCTACTAATGCATTTTGAATATCATTTGATATTATACAAAAGCAAGCTATAAAGATACAAAAATATTACATCAATATAGCT
This sequence comes from Xylanivirga thermophila, assembly GCF_004138105.1. Taxonomy (NCBI): domain Bacteria; kingdom Bacillati; phylum Bacillota; class Clostridia; order Caldicoprobacterales; family Xylanivirgaceae; genus Xylanivirga; species Xylanivirga thermophila. The sequence continues at coordinate 47,548 of NZ_RXHQ01000002.1, forward strand.
TGCTTTTTACTACATAAACTCTGATATTTACTGCTTATAGCATCGATATTCTATTATTATTTTTTTCCACTTGCTATCCAAGCATCTAATTGGTTTTGCTTTTCTTGTATAATCTTATCCACACCAGCATCTTTAAACGCATTTATATATTTAGGTAGATATTTGTCCGGATCTAGCATACCACTCTCTAATCCTGCATCATAATCTTGAGCTACAATATTAAGTATATTAATAATCTATTGAACTCCCTTTTACTAAAAATGTTGTTACACTTTTCTCACCTAGTTGAACTGTAAATTCTTCATTTTTGATCAATTTCATTGGCTGCCTTTTAAGATTTTTCTCTTGATTCGTTACATAAGATTTAATAATTTTGGGTGAAAACCCTTGCAGATTGAAATCAATATTATATTCTTTATCAGTTTCGTTTATAGCTACTATAATAAGTTCATCAGTTTTAGGATTTTTATATGCCGTTGTATATATCCCCTTAATTGGGTTTTTCGTCGTTTCTATACGAATGTATTCTGGACGTATAAATTTACTATAATTACCTAGTGTATAGAATCTTTTAGATACGATGTACTGATTATTATCTTTATCCATCTTTATTAGCATTTCATTGGTATCTTTATATGAAGCACCTAGCCAGTAGCAAAAAGCATTGGCTTCTGCCGATGACATAAATTTATGAATGGTCTTTGCCCAGCTAAGTCCATCTTCAATATCTGTCTTAAATGGTGTGCCAGTATCTGATGTTTCGGTCAGCCATACTTTTTTTCCCTTAGCATTAGCAACAAAAAAAGGCTTTATTATTCCCCGATAATAATGACCCCCTACTATATCAACCATTGAACAAGCATTAGCACTTTTTAATGCTGGAATAACTACAGACTCATTCCAGTTTATTCCCATCTCACCCGCTATTACTTTTGTTTCTACGTTTTCTCGCTCAAATGTTGGTTTTAAATAATTACCTATAAAATCTTCCATCATGCTACCTGTCCATAAACATGACTGCCATTGGGCAGCATATTCTGGTTCATTTGCAATAGATACAGCATAAATATCCACATCATGATATTGTTTATACCCTTTTACATATTGGGCTAAATAATCAGCATATTTTTGATAACATTCTTTTTTTAAAAATCCTCCCCTTTGAATCCTATTATTAGTTTTCATCCATGCTGGAGGACTCCATACAGTACTGAATATCTTATCAACTCCCCTTTTTTTAGCTTCGTTTATAACCCATAATTCTGCATCATCACCAGAAAAATCCCACACTCCATCTTCAGGTTCGATGGTAGGCATATTTAATCCATTTCCTACTTCACATCTTAGTATTGACAGACCTATACCTTTAGATTGAGAAAACAATAAATCCATAACTTTTTTTCGCTCGCTAAAATCATATAACTCTTTAGCATAAATATCAGCAGCTTGAGATACGCCAAATCCATCTATCTTCTGATGTTCATTGTTCCACTCAATCACAACTCTATTATCTGTACATGCACATGCTGAATTAAACGGTAATGACAATATAACAATCAATATTGCCATAATACATATTATCCACCTGAACACCTTGTATCTTGTATCCATCCATTTTCCCCCTTTAATTTTTAATATTATATATTTATATAAAAATTAACTTGAAATATTAGAAATTTATCATTTATAAAAACAATAGAACTGTTATATCTCCCACTTAAGAACTTACCATCTATATATAATCTTATGAATAGAAGATTTTGTTTTATACATGTTAAACTATATATTTTATTGTTTTTACTATGGGTTTTGAATCATAACAAGAAATTACTATAACTCATTCTATAGAATTTCTATACTCTATAGTCGTAAATCCTGTATATTTTTTAAAAAGCTTACAAAAGTAATTTAAATCTGGTATACAACATTTTCACCAATTTCATATGTTTTATAATCTATATTTACATATATTTATTTTCTGTATATTGTAAAAAATACCGATCTCTATGGGGTAATAATATCCAAGAGATCGGTATTTTTTTATTTTGTTCTATTCTGCTTCCAATTCTTTTTTAGTCTGTTCTATTATCTTACCACTTATATTACCTGGCACCTCTTCATATCTTTCAAATACAAGTTTGAACCATCCCCTGCCTTGGGTCATTGATCTAAGATCTGTAGCATATTTGGTCATCTCTGCTTGGGGGACTTCAGCCTCTACCTTTTGTAACCCGCTCCCCAAGGGGATCATACCCAATATACGTCCTCGTCTCCTATTTAAATCACCTATTATATCACCCATGCATTCATCAGGTACTACTACCTCAGCCTTCATTATAGGTTCTAATAGTACAGGATTTGCCTGCTCTAACTTTCTAAATGCCAAGGATGCAGCTACCTTAAATGCCATCTCAGATGAGTCTACGCTATGATATGACCCATCATACAGAGTAGCTTTTAAACCTATTACAGGATAACCTGCCAAGACGCCCTTTGGCAAACATTCTATAAGACCCTTTTCAACTGCAGGTATATATTGCCTAGGTACTACACCGCCTACTATCTTATCTACAAATTCAAAATCCTTTGAAGGATCATTTAGTGGTTCAAACTGCATCCATACATGACCATACTGTCCATGTCCACCACTTTGCTTTTTGTGTTTGCCTTCAGCCTTTATGGATTTTCTTATTGTCTCTCTATAGGCCACTTTAGGCTCTTCATATACCAAACCTACACCAAATTTGGTCTTTAGTTTGTTTGCAACGACCTCCAACTGAAGCTCTCCAACACCAGATACCAGTGTTTGACCTGTTTCATTATTCTGTATTACTTTAAATGTAGGATCTTCTTCCATCAAACGATACAATCCTCCAAAGACCTTATCTTCCTCGCCCTGTTTTTCAGACTTCACAGCCAGGGATATGGCCGGCTCTGGAAATTCAATACCTTCATATATAATTGGGGCATTATTATCACACAATGTATCCCCTGTAGTAGTAAACTGTAATTTGGAAATGGCACCAATATCACCGGGCTGTATGCTATCTATTTGTGTTTGCTTTTTACCTTTTAGAAAATATATTGAGCCTACTTTTTCAGTCTTGTCTTGATTTGGATTATATACATTCATTCCAGATGATAATGTTCCGGATAAAACCTTAAAAAGTGAGAGTTTTCCTACGAATGGATCTACTAATGTTTTAAATACTATAGCTGAGAATGGTTCTTTTGAATCATATTTACGTTCTTCCTGTGTCTCATTATTAGGATTAGTTCCAATTGATGTTTGCCTGTCTAACGGCGATGGGAAATAATAAACAATGGTATCCATGAGCATTTGTATACCCACGTTGTTAAATGCAGACCCGCAAAGTACAGGTACTATATCACCATTTAACACTCCTTTGCGCAATGCAGTTCGAATTTCATCCACGGTAAGTTCTTCGCCTTCAAAATATTTTTCCATAAGTTCTTCATCGGTTTCAGCCGCTGCCTCTACAAGCATAGTTCGCACCGGCTCAAGCAAATCATTTATGTCATCGGGTACTGGAATGTCCTTCATACCTTGAGCTGTGAACTCCCTAGCTGTCATATTGACAACATCTACAAAACCTTTGAACGTATCGCCCTTCATAATGGGTACCTGGAAAGGCGCAATAACTGGACCATACTTGTCTTTAAGCTGATCTATAACCTTCATGAAATTGGCATGTTCCTTATCCATTTGGTTTATAAAAACCAATTTGGGGATATCATATTTTTCACAATAGTCCCATGCCTTTTCAGTACCAACAGCTACTCCTGAAGTAGCACCAACCACAATGACGGCGCTATCTACCACCTTAAATGCCTGTAGCATCTCTCCTATGAAATCAAAATATCCAGGCACATCAATGATATTTATTTTATGATTATTCCACTCTAGCGGGGCTAAAGCGGCACTAATTGATATATGCCTTTTTATTTCTTCAGAATCAGAATCTGTGGTAGTGGTGCCATCGTCAACTCGGCCAAATCGGTCAGTAGCCTTGGCATTATAGAGCATTGCTTCTGTTAATGTGGTCTTGCCTTCGCTGCCGTGACCTACTATAGCTACATTTCGAATATCGCTTGTTGCATAGTTTTTCATTAACATTCCCCCTAGCCTTATAATAGACACCTGTGTCCTTATAGTTAATTGTAACATACTTTGCCATGTATAAACAATAGTCAAAGCAAAAAGGTTTTTAATTAAAATGCAAATGTGGTAAAATATATCTAAATAGATATATGAATATATACGCACGGAGGAGGATGCTCATGGATAAATATATACCAGAAGTGAAAACTGTATTAAGGCGGCATATGATAGAGGTACCGCTATGTATTCGTAACGCAAGTGGCATAAGAATCTTTGGACGAAGAATAAAATCCCTTGCCTTTACTACAGATGTGGCAGTCATAAAGAACATCAATTCAGACGCCATAATCGCTGTATATCCATTTACTCCACAACCCACCATCACACAGGCTATCACCATGGCTGCAGATATACCAGTATTCTGTGGGGTAGGAGGAGGTACTACTAGCGATAAGAGGCGAGTGGTCAATTTGGCATTAGACGCAGAATTTAAAGGAGCTATGGGAGTGGTGGTAAATGCGCCTACGCCAAATGATACCATAAGGGCTATGCGTGGGGTTATTGACATACCTATTGTAGTGACAGTAGTATCGGAGCATACTGATTTTAGGGCTAGATTAGAGGCGGGAGCCAATATATTAAACGTATCCGGGGCAGCCAAAACCGCCCAAATAGTAAGGAAAATACGTGACGAATTCCCCGAAGTACCTATAATCGCTACTGGTGGGCCAAATGATGATACTATATTGGAAACCATAAGCGCAGGTGCAAATGCCATCACCTACACTCCACCTACACCTGCAGATCTATTCAAGGGACTCATGGAAAAGTATAGAGATGAGCTAGCATAAAATAAAAAAGAGCTTAATATGATATGATACTTCCAAAGTAGACAGTCTAATTAATTAAAAATTAGATTATCTACTTGGAGGTATTTTTTATTTTATGTCCCTAATTTTTATTATTGTAATAGTATATCTTGCCATCGTCTATAAATTCATCTAGCTGTCCCTTATTATATAAATAGGATATAAAAGCTGATACGGCTGCAAAATTTAAATAATACTGCTGCTTGTCCATTGGTAAATTGTTCAGTATGGCAATATTTTGAAGTAGATCTTCCCTTGTAAGGGGCTGTTCTAAAATAGTTAGACATTGACTACAATAGAATTCTATATTAGCAATATTTCTATCGGCTAATGATATTATTTCACTTTTCTCATATATTTGGTCGCTATGACCTACAACAAAATACTCTGCATCTACATCCTTTATGGCGGATAATGTGCTTAAGGAATCCTCTATATTGTATAGATAGGGAAATGAATATTTATCTAATATCTTTTCACTAAAAATACTATCTCCCAAAAAGCATACCTTATCAGGTGTTATTATACCTATCTGCTCTATGGAATGACCCCTTAAAGCTACTATCTCGAACTTCTCATCATTTATCTTATTTATACCGTATTCAGGATTATAGTCTACCCTTATGGGGTTATTTCCCTTTTTCATGTTCTTTAATCCGTGGGATGAAAATAGTGTATATGGCAGAAAATCTGGATTTTCCATAAATATCTTTTCCTTTTCCGAAGCATACACTATACATCCCGGATAATTATCTATAAAATAATTATTCCCTCCGCAGTGATCCAAATGGCTATGGGTATTTATTATATATTTAGGATGAAGCCCATTTTCATCTAAAGTGTTCTCAACCCTTCTGGCTGCAGTATTATTTATACCCGTATCTATAAGTATACAGTTCTTATTTTTAAATGCATATATACCTACATTGGTAGCTCCATGTATATAATAGGTATTGCCACGTATTTTTCTGAGTGTCATCTGTCATTTTCCTTTCAGTAAACAAATAATTACTATTCATATTATAACTCTATCTTTTTGAAAATTGCAAATTGACTAAATATATCTTTTGATCCCCTTCATAGCATCAGAAAAAGGATACTAGTTCATAAAAGCAGTATCCTTTTCTGTTTTAGTATAAAATTTTTATAATCTATCATTTTTCTTGCGTTAAGATGGAAAATACTTCATCGTTCTCAATGCAATCCCTGTATCAAATGATGAAACACTGCTATTAGCTACTCTCAATATTATAGATAATGCTATTATTACAATTATTACTATTACTATCCACATTATATTCTTCTTGTCAAAAAAAAACACCTTCATGGATGCACACCCCCTAATAAAAAGGTATGCCATATATCTATCTTTTAGACTATTTTATACCGTCAACAGTGCAATTTTCTAATTATTTATTTTGCCTTTATGGGCATTTAATAACTTGAAAAGACTAACAAAATTGATATAGAATAGATTATATAGATGCAAAATAGTATATAATTAGAAAGGAGTTTTTACAATGGCAAATGATATAAAATATGATACCTTTATACAGGAAGTAACACATCAATTAGGTCATGGAGGATTGTTTTTAAACACCAAGGCGGGAGATACTGTAAACACCATGGTCATAGGTTGGGGAGGCATAACAATATTCTGGGGTAAACCTATATTCATAGCACCGGTAAGGCAATCTAGATATACACACGAACTTTTAGAGAAATCCAGCGAATTTTCCGTTAGTGTTCCTCTAAAACCAGATGAAAATATGAAAAAAACCCTGGCTTTCTGTGGGAGCAAATCTGGACGTGATATGGATAAATTCAGAAAATGCAACATCACCCCAGTAGGCGGGAGGAGTATAGATGTACCAATCATTGGTGAATGTCCCCTTCACTATGAATGTAAAATAATTTATAAGACGGATATAGTGCCTAATACATTGGATAAAACAATAGATGATAAATGGTATCCTGATTATCATACCCTATATTTTGGCGAAATACTAAACTGTTATACCATATAATATCTAAAGCTTTAACTGCCTTTGTTCATTGAAAAAATTTCTATATGCAATGTAACCTGCCATAAATGTAGATATGGATACAGTGGCTGTCAGCATGAACGTTACCATTATCTGGTATTGTATAGCCTTAATTGGTGGTGTACCTGCAAGTATGAGTCCCGTCATCATGCCTGGCAATGATACTATCCCAAGGGTCTTCATAGAATCTATGGTGGGCTGCATTGCCAGCCTTATGCTATCCCTTATTATATACATAGAGGCCATCTTTTCCGAAGCCCCAAGGGATAGCTTTATTTCTACCTCCTGTGCCCTGTCGGAAAATTGCTGTTTCATCTGTCTAAAGCACAATCCCACAGCTACCATTGCATTACCAATAACCATCCCACTTACAGGTATAACCTCAGAGGGAATATATTTTATTGCACCAACACCTACCAAAATAGCCAGCGTAACTCCCGCCGCCACGCCAATTGATACAAATGCTATTAGTCCACTTTTTTCTATGCCCTTCCCCCTTTTACCCGCAATTCTACTAGCATTATATACCATAAATATCATCATCAATGTGGTGAAAAGCCAATTATCCAGACTGAATATATAGTTAAGAATAAATCCAACAGCAGTGAGCTGGATGACCGCCCTTAATGTTCCCACAATGATATCTTTCTCCAACTTTAATTTTTGCCATGCGGAAAAAAATAAAGCAATGAGGACCAAAATTGATGCCATAATGAGGGATTGTATATTTAATGTCATACCTTCCATAACTTCATTCCTCCCCCTGTCTAAATTTTTCTATTTCAGACTTGTATTCTGTAAACAATTGATTAGTAGGTAAAAAATGCTCTATCTGTCCCTTTTTTAGATATAAGGTCTCTTCTCCCCAACGTTCTGCTTGAGCTATATCATGGGTTACTATCAAAACAGTAATGTCTTCATCCCTTGCATATATGCTTATAAATTCTTCTACCCTCTTAACATTTACAGGATCAAGTGAGGCCGTAACTTCATCTAAAAGCAATACCTCCGGCCTTATTATAAGGCTCCTTATAAAGGCGATCCTTTGCTGCTCTCCACCTGAAAGCTGGTAATTCTTTTTATCTAAAAAATCCTTTGGAAGATCAAGGGCCCCCATCATTTTATACACCCTTTCAATATCTATAGACTGATGGTTAATCGCAAATGGGAACTCTATATTCTCCATCACCGTATCACCAAATAGGTAGGGCTTTTGAAATACATATCTAACTTTTTTCCTAAAATCCAATTTGTCATATTCCATAATATCTTTTCCTTTATACAATATCCTGCCTGAACTAGGGCTATTTAAAGTCGATAAAATTCTAAGGAATGTACTCTTGCCACTTCCTGAAGGTCCTATTATGGTTATAAAATCCCCTTTATGTATCTCCAAGCTTATATTTTTTAGTATAGCACCGTTCTTTCTTACTACAGATACATTCTCCAGCTTGAATATCTCTTCCATACATAAATACCCCCTTTCACATCTTCTATATATAAAAAAATATCCTATGGCTATTATATCATAACCATAGGATATGGGGGTTTCCTTAATCCTTTTTAAACCAACTCTTTATCCATTGGAAGAATCCGGATTTTTCTTCTTCCTTGTTATCTATCTTTTCTGTCTTTTCTTCCTTGCCCTTTATCTCATCGGTCTTCATGACAAACTTGACGCTACCTTCCATACCCTCACCAATACCAGTAAAGGTACTATAATCCTCGGATAATTTTAACACCTCATCCTTTGTATCTAGCGCATCACGCAAGTCATCTAACCTGTCAGAAACCTCTGAATCTATCTTATCAATACCTTCTTCTTTAAATTTGTTCATACCATCACTTAATTCTTTAGAGCCATCGCTTAGCTTCCCTGCACCATCGGATAATTTCGATATACCATCCTGCAAGGTAGCTGCACCATCATCAAGCTTTTTAGCCCCATCAGATAGCTGACCCATACCGCCAGTTAAATCATCGACACCTTTATTGAGTGGTGCTACTCCACCTTTTATCTTACCAGCTCCATCATCTAACCCCTTAGCACCTTGCTCTAGTCCTTTAGCACCATCTGTTAATTGCTTGGTAACACCTTTAAGTTCCTTTGATGCACCACCAAGTCCAGTAGACACCTCTTTTGAAAACTGATTAGCGCCTTTTGATAGATCAGATGCACCTTTTGATATCCCCTGTGCACCAGCGGTAAGCTTTTTACTACCTTCAGCTGCTTGATTACTCTTTCCTTCAAGCTCGGACAGGCCTCCATTTACTGCTCCTGCTCCCGCCTTCAAAGTATTTAGTCCTTCTTCAAGGTCATTCAGACCTGCTAAAAGCTGATCAGAAGATTGCAATAGTCCATTCAGACCTGTCTTTTGCTTTTCAAGTACTCCTAGCATCTGATTAGCCAAGCCTTCGGCACCAGGCACCTTAGCAACTCCATTTACCAGTTTTTCTAGTACATCTACACTGCCTAGCAAAGCCTTGACACCTTCACGTTCTGCAGACTTACCTGCCTTTATCTTTTGAACACCTTTCAGTGCTTCATCTACACCGCCTACTACCTGCTCCTGCCCTGCATGAAGCTTAGATACACCGCCAGATAACTGCTCCAATCCTGCACTTAGCTCACCACTTTTTTGAGCTAATTCACTTGAACCGCCGGCCAATTTATTTGCACCCTTTTGTATCTCGTTTGCACCACCTACTATCTTATCCACACCTTGAGATAATTTAGCAGGAACCTGTTCTACAAACATCTGTGCGCCCCCTGCAAATTTCTTTGCACCGGCAGCATATTCTGTAGCACCTTTTCCAAACTCTCCTACTCCGTTTGTAAGCTGTTTTACCCCATCGTTTAATTTAAAAGCACCATCCTTGGCATTATTTATCCCATCAGACAATGCAGATATACCATTTCTAAGCTCACCTACTCCACTGTCCAGCTTGTCGAAATTTTCCTTGAAAAGCTCCATATTATCAGATAGTTCCTTTGCTCCATCTACAAGCTTTTGTGTAGCATCTCTAAGTTCATCTATACCATCTGTCAAGTCATCAAAGCCCTTGGCATCTTCCAGCTTTTCAGTACTAGGTAGATTTGGAGTAGCAACTATCATCATAGGTTTCATTTCGAAGTTTGTTACATCAGCTATAATCTCCAAATCTTCTTCCAGATCCAGATTCAATATATCGTTTTTTGTATCTATACTATCCTTCAACCCAGGAATAGTAGCAAAGGTTACCACTTGGTTTTTACCATCGGATGCAATTTCTCCCCTGTTTATTTCAATATTTGTAAACCGATCCATTGGCAAGTTTACTACAGCTACCGCCATAAAGGGGGTATATATGGTCTTTTGCCTTCCGTTTATTTTAACAGTATGGGCATCCTTATTCTTGATGCTTAAATTTATCTTTAGCCTACCCGATTTACCACCAAGCTCTTCAGGCGCTACTTCCTTACCATCGAGGGTATATACTATTTTAACATCCAAAGGAAGATCCTTATCTGTTTTCCCCTGATAGAATATATTCTCCTTATCTGTCTTCCATATTAACTCTTCGCCTTTGAGCTCCGGCTCTTCATCGCCTTTTACATTTATTATATCATTTAATATGGATTTATCCTTTATTTCAGTCTGTCCATCCGTCTTAAGCCAATCGCTTACTATTACATCTTTAACTCCGCCATTTGAATCCAGAGTTATATAGACAGATTCATCTTTTTTAACAGGCATTGCTGCAAATGCAGTGCTGCATAGCATACTAGCTGCCAAAGTCACACTTAGCACCGCTTTTGATGCTTTTGATATGGTCTTTCTTCTATCCATGTCTAACATCTCCTTCTATAAATATGCTTTAGTTGGTTGCTTCTTGAGGTCGCGAAACCTTAGGATGCTTTGCCCAACCCCTTGTTGTCTTAGCTATAAAACCTTCAAAAGCAATTAATAGTGAAGGTAGTATAAATATTATAACTACCATACTTATGATTGCTCCACGGGAAATTAAGCTACACAAGCTCTTTATAACCTCCATATGGGATATAAAGCCTACACCAGCAGTAGCACCAAAGAATGTCAATGCACTAGTTACAATGGATCTGGCACTACCTAAAACGCTGATACGAGCAGCTTCAAATTTATCGTGACCATTTAACATCTCTTCCTTGAATCTAGTAGTCATAAGTATGGCATAGTCTACCGTAGCCCCTAATTGTATCGTACCTACTACTATTGAAGATATAAACGGTATTGAAGTATTCGTATAGAATGGTATTCCCATATTCATAAATATTGCAAGTTCTATAGATGCAACCAGTATTATTGGAATCGATATGGAACCGAATACTAGCAGTATTATAGCAAATATAGCTATTATGGATACACTATTTACATGCTTAAAGTCCTGCTCTGCTATCTCTATAAGATCCTTGGTAAGCGGACCTTCACCTGCGACTATACCGTTTTTATCATATTCCTTTATAATATCTTTTACAGCATCTATCTGAGCATTTTCTTCATCCCTTGCCGCCTTATACTCTGAATTTGCAATTATAAGGTTATAACCTCCCTGTTTAAATATATCCCTTAAATCATCAGGGACAAAACTCTCAGGAATTCCTTCGCCTATGATGCTGTCATATGACACTACTTTATTTATTCCATCCACTTTCTCAATTCTATCGGTCATCTCCCGCAGCTTATATCCTGGGACATCATCATTCACTATTATAAAGTGGGTGGTAGTCATATCAAACTCTTCTTTTAATTTATTTGTAGCTACCACAGATTCCAAATCCTTAGGTAAGGAATCATCTAAGTTATAGTATACGTCTACACTTTGTTGACCATATACTGCCGGCAAAAATGCTAATAGGAATACTACAACGAAAACCTTGTAGTGCTTCGTAACAAACGCTGCCGATTTTTCAAACCTCGGAAGTACTGTTCCATGTCTAAATCTGTGAATGAGCTTATCAAAATATAGTATCATGGCTGGTAGTACCGTTATAGTAGTTAAGACGCCAAGCAAGACACCCTTTGCCATAACAATACCTATATCCTTACCTATGCCTAGCTGCATAGCACATAATGCTAGAAAACCTGCAACTGTAGTCAAAGAACTTCCAGTTATAGCTGCAAATGTACTAGCAATAGCTGTAGCCATTGCATGGTTTTTCTCCTGTCCCTTACTCAATTCTTCATCATACCTATGCATAAGGAATATGGAATAGTCCATTGTAACACCTAGCTGCAATACTGCCGCTAATGCCTTTGTAACATAGGAAATATTGTCAAGGAAACTCAAGAGGACATTGGTGCCCAAATTATACACTATTGCAAATCCTATACTAAGCAAAAATACAACAGGTACAAATGTGGACTCCATACTAAGCATAAGTACTATAACCGCCAATATAACGGCTAAAAGTACATAAAAAGGTGTTTCCTTATCAGATAGAGCCTTTGTATCTCGCATAATTGGCGCTGCTCCACTTAAGAAGCACTGCTTGTTAGACAACTTTCTGACCTCATCTATTGCGTCCATCGTTCGTTCACTAGCCGCCGGCTCATCGTATTTTATTATTATCATGGTAGCATTTTCGCTATAGAATATATCCTTTACATCGTCTGGTAATATCTCCTTAGGGATTGTAGTATCTACCAGATCATCTATCCATATGGCCTCTTGGACACCATCTACATCTGCCACTTTATCCTTCAATTTTGCAACATCCTTCTCTGGCATATCCTCTATAACCAAAAAAGAAGTAGCAGCCGTTGAGAATGTGTCCTGCATTATCCTCTCGCCCTTTCTGGTATCCAGTTCTTCGGGCAAATATGTTAAAAGGTCATAGTTTACCCTACTTATTGACATACCATAAAGGGAAGGAATAAGAAGCAATATGGCAATTATTAATACCAATGCTCTGTTTCGTGCTATGAATAAACCAAATTTCTCCATCGGTCATCTCTCCTTTATTAGCAAGCCTTAATTGTTGTAATATTGTATATTCCGAAATTCATAATATTTTGCCAAAAAAATATATAATTTCTATACTTGTAGACCTGCATTTACCTTTACCAGAATCTCTTTCATAAACTCTAGCTCATCATATGTTAGCACTCTTAAGATAAATTCTGTCGTCTCAATTTTTATCCTCCGGATTTCCTTAAGTATCCTTATACCTTCCTTGGTCAGTTTAACCAGTACTTGGCGCCTGTCTTCTGTACCAGTATATCTGTCTACATATTTTTTGTCAATTAGTCTGTCTATAGTGGTTGTAGGGGTGCTAACAGACACATTAAGCTCTCTAGCAATTTCCTTCATAGTCTTAGGTCTGTCATCTCCTATGGCATATATGGTCTTTATTTCAGTTATAGTAAGATCCTTAAGATGCTTAAAGGCCCTGCTCTTGCTCTCTATAGACTCATATTTATTAGTTATTTTTCTTAATAAATCATCAATAATAAATATGTCATCATTTGTCATTATCTCACCCCCGGTTATTTGGAATTTCGAAATATTTCATAACCGTATATTAGCACTAACATATATTTTTGTCAATTAATTTTTCGTTAAGATTCTATTACTATTATATCATATTGTAAGAACCTTCTAGTAAAATCATAAATATACCGTTATAAAAATTACACATATTTAAAATAGTATTGCAAAAGGGACAGAAAACCACACTCTGCCCCCCTATATTCTTAATATGAAGTTTTAAGTAAGTCTAGCAAAAAATCCTCTATCAATGAAGTACCATAATCAGAGCTAGGTGCCCATTGTTCGCCTAAATCCTCAAATGTTTCCGCCTTACCATATAAATATGAAAAATGCCTAGGATCATATGTTTTTTCTTTAGGATATCCCGGAGTACCGGCATATAACGCTAAATGATCCAGATGGGCATCTACCCCTTCCTGCCAGCTCTTAAAAACCTGATGCGCTTTGGGGTCAATATTTGACCCGCCCTCAGTAATTTTAAGCCCACATGGATTATGAAATTCTTCAGATATTACACCATCAAACCTACCAAATCCAGTCTCTTTGGCCGCCTGAGCATATGCACCTTCAGGATTTATACCTTTTTTTACTCCTAGCCTATAATAGATCTCCGCTAATTCTATAAATGTTTCAGTCGCTCCACGTTTCTTTGCCCATGCCTTCATCTGCTCTACACATGAGTTGCTATTAGCAGCAATCATACATGGCTTTCCCATGTCACCTCTGTCTACACTTCCTCTAGATATAGGACTCCATTTCAAAGATTGGGATGGTAAGGGCGGTATCTGTTCTAAACATACCACATTATCCTTGGGGGCCGATACAGTTAATCTGATTATAGGATCATATTTAACCCAGCTAGAGCCGCATACCAATCTTGGTACAATCCCATCTTCGGTTACAATAACAAATCCAAGGAGCAAAGCTATCAGAGATAGGGAAAGCATAAGCATATCCAATACCTCTGACAGCAATTGTCTGGTATATCCCTCATCATATTGCAAGCTATACATTAGCTCTCCCTTCCAGACTATTTATTTAATAGCTTTAAGGCCTTGTTCACCACATTATCTACTGTAAAACCAAAATCTTTGAATAGGATGGAGGCGGGAGCTGAAGCTCCAAATCTGTCAATAGATATTATATCCCCTTCATCACCTACATATTTATGCCATCCCATACTACATGCAGCCTCTACTGCGATTCTAGCCTTAACATGCTTTGGTATCACTTGTTGTCTATATTCTTCTGATTGTTCTTCGAACAATTCCCAAGATGGCATACTGACTACCCGTGCATCTACACCCTGTTCTTTAAGCTTTTTACCTGCATTATATACCAATTCCACTTCCGAACCTGATGCCATAAGTATAATATCAGGATCAGATTTCTGTGAATCAAGTAGTATATAACCACCCTTTAATGCATCTTTACCCGTTTCGTCATAAAGGGGCAAATTTTGCCTGGTAAGTACTAGTGCTGTTGGACTATTCCTTCGTGTTAATGCTGCATACCATCCAGCAGCTACTTCCCGGGCATCAGCTGGACGAAATACGGTAAAATTAGGAATACTCCTAAGAGCCGCCAATTGTTCTATTGGCTGATGTGTAGGTCCATCCTCACCTACCCCAATACTATCGTGGGTAAGCACATATACAACCGGCAATCCCATAAGGGCGGATAATCTCATAGCCGGCTTCATATAGTCACTAAATACAAAAAATGTCGCTACATATGGTCTTAATCCGCCATGAAGAGCCATACCATTTGCTATGGCAGCCATACCATGCTCCCTTACACCAAAGTGCATATTGGAGCCTGTACGATCCTCAGCTGAAAAATCCCCTCTTTCCTTCATATTTGTCTTGTTAGAAGGCGCTAAATCAGCAGAGCCACCTATGAGATTTGGTATAGCTTTAGCTAGCCTATTTATTGTTTCACCTGAAGATGCCCTGGTAGCTGATGGTCCATCAAACTTCCAAAACTCTTCATCATTTAGCAAATCTACCGGTAATTTAGCATCATGCCATATTTCCCACTCATGGGCAAGCTCTGGATAAGCCTTTTTATATTCTCCCCATAGTTCTTTCCATTGTTTCTCATATTGTATGCCATTCTCAATCAAGGTATTCATATGATTTTTTACATCATCAGGCACATAAAAAGCCTCATTCCATTTCCAGCCTAAAAACTCTTTCATAGCCTTTATATTGTCATCGCCTAGAGGTTCACCATGTGCCGATGCCTTACCTTGTTTTGCCGGGCAACCATATCCTATACTGGTTTTTACTATTATAAGTGATGGTCTGGTATTATCCCGTTTTGCCTCATCTATAGCATCACTTATGGCATCTATATCATTCCCATCTTCTACCTTAATTACCTGCCAACCGTAAGCCTCATATCTCTTCCCTACGTCTTCCCTAAAGGCAATATCAGTCCCGCCTTCTATGGATATATTGTTTGAATCATACAGCATTATAAGCTTGTCAAGTGATAGGGTTCCTGCCAATGATGCTGCCTCCGATGATATACCCTCCATCATACAACCATCTCCAGCTATGACATAGGTATAATGATTCACTATATCATAACCTGGTTTGTTAAACTTTGCCTCCAAATACGCCTCGGCAATAGCCATACCTACGCCATTAGCTACACCCTGTCCCAATGGACCAGTAGTGGTTTCTATACCTACTGTATGCCCATATTCCGGATGCCCCGGCGTTTTACTACCCCATTGTCTAAACTGCTTAAGATCATCTATGGTAAGTCCATAACCAAAAAGATGCAAAAGGGAATATAAAAGGGCTGAACCATGACCTGCAGACAATATAAATCTATCCCTATTTAACCAGTTCGGATTTTTAGGATTATGTTTCATATGTCTGCCCCATAATGTGTATGCCATAGGTGCGACTCCCAATGGTAAACCTGGATGTCCTGAGTTTGCTTTCTGTACTGCTTCAGCCGATAATATACGAATAGTGTTTATAGCTAACTGTTCAACATCATGCATTTTATACAGCCTCCATTATTTAATACTTTTTCATCAGTGTTTGGGAACTGTCTCCCAATCCTTTAAAAACTTTTGTATGCCATTATCTGTTAAAGGATGTTTCGTCATCTGTACAAGTACTTTATAGGGTACTGTCGCTATATGTGATCCTATACGAGCAGCTTCAATTACATGTCTAGGATGACGAATACTAGCAGCAATAACTTCTGTTGATATGCCATGAATATTAAATATATCTACCGTTTCCGCTACTACATCTAGACCATCACTGCCTACATCATCCAATCTGCCTATAAATGGGCTTACATAGGTAGCTCCCGCCCTGGCAGCCAATAGTGCCTGAGCAGATGAAAATATAAGGGTAACATTTGTTTTAATGCCTTCCTCAGTCAATATCTTTACCGCTTTTAAACCTTCAACACACATTGGGATTTTAATGATGATATTTTTATGTATCTTTGCCAGCTCTCTGGCTTCCTTTACCATACCATCTGCATCTAAGCTGACCACTTCAGCACTTATGGGACCATCTACGATGCTTGTAATCTCCTTTACTACCTCTACAAAATCCCTGCCTTCCTTGGCAATAAGAGATGGATTAGTGGTAACTCCACATATGATACCCATGTCATTTGCCTTGCGTATTTCATCTACATTGGCCGTGTCTATAAATAATTTCATTTAAGAACAACTCCTTATTTAAAGTTTACTTATCCTATAAAAATTCCCGTATACATAACATTATATCTATATGGAAATTTAATATGACATTAAAACATTCCTACCTCCATTATATATTCTATAAATATTGTACCATAGTAATTTATATATATAAATGGAGATTTTCAAAAATTCCGTTTATTTAAACCTATTTGAAATTGATTCTAAATAGGCTTAAACATTTTTCAATATATAATATTTATTTAGATTTTTGCCCGTAGTAAGCATCAGGACCATGTTTTCTAAGAAAATGTTTGTCTAATAATCCTTGCTGCATCGGTGATAAATCTGGATTTTTAGGTAACATCTCTGTATGCCACGACATCATCGCAACTTCTTCTAATACAACAGAATTGTACACCGCATCACTAGGGTCTTTGCCCCAACAAAATGGGCCATGATACTTTACAAGTACTGCAGGAATATAATCAGGACTTATATCTGCGAAACATTCAGTAATAATCTTTCCCGTATTAAGTTCATATTGATTAGAAATTTCATTGGAGGTCATATCCCTTGTACAAGGGATCTCTCCATAAAAATAATCTCCATGTGTAGTTCCATAGGCAGGAATTCCACGCCCAGCTTGTGCCCAAATTGTAGCCCAGCGAGAATGCGTATGAACTATACCGCCAATATTATGGAAATTTCTATATAACTCCAGATGGGTTGGCGTATCAGAAGACGGATTTAACTCACCTTCTACTTTGTTACCTTTCAAATCAACAACAACCATATTTTCCACCCGCATACTTTCATATGGTACACCTGATGGTTTTATAACAACAAGTCCATTTTTCCTATCAATACCAGATACATTACCCCATGTATATACAACCAAATTATGTTTTGGGAGAAGCATATTAGCTTCATAAACCTCTTGTTTTAACTGTTCTAACATTCATCTCATCCCCTTTAATTAAATATTATGGGATTATATACTTTTTAATTTCCATGCAATATCATTCCAGAAAATTTCTTTTTTAAGTTCATCTATATTGGTATTTGAGTCGATATGTATAAACTCAATACCTAAAATTTCAGCAAAATCACGCATTTCACTCGCTGTAACATCATAAGTAAGTACAGAGTGATGGGCACCACCAGATAATATCCATGCTTCAGCAGAAGTTGTAAGGTTGGGTAGAGGTTTCCATGTAACTCTAGCAACTGGTAGTCTAGGCATATCTTTCAAAGGCTTAACACATTCTATATCATTAACTATCATACGCAAACGCCCTCCCATATCAATTAAACTAACAACAATGGCCGAACCTTCTGCTCCATCAAAGATTAACCTGGCAGGATCATCTTTACCGCCAATAGAAAGGGGGTATACTTCGATACGGGGTTTTTTATCAGCAATTGACGGACATACTTCAAGCATATGGGCACCTAGTATCATTTCATTGCCAGGTTCAAAGTTATAAGTATAATCCTCCATAAATGCCGTACCTTTTGTTCCGTCCTTTGACATTTGCTTTATTATCCGTGTCATAGCTGCCGTTTTCCAATCTCCTTCTGCCCCAAACCCATATCCTTCTTTCATTAGATCTTGCACAGCCAGACCTGGGAGCTGGGCCATCCCATGAAGGTCCTGAAAATTTGTAGTAAACGCTCCAAACTTACCTTCCTCAAGCATCTTTCTAATTGCAACCTCTATCTTAGCCTGATAACGAACAGAAGTAATATTATCAGTCGCCATTTCATAATTCATCAGATATCTATCTATCTGCTCATCAATTTCTGCATCGGTTACTTCGTTCATTCTACAAACTAGATCACCAATACCCCAGTGATTTACAGACCAGCCCAATTTAATCTCTGTCTCTACCTTATCGCCTTCAGTAACAGCAACATCACGCATATTATCTGAAAATCTCAATACTTTTAATGTTCTACTTTCATATACACCAATAGCAGAACGCATCCAACTACCTATCTTTTTCTTTACATTATCATCAGTCCAATGACCAACAATTACTTTACGAGGCAAGCGCATTCTTGCCCCAATGAATCCATGTTCCCTATCACCATGAGCAGACTGATTAAGGTTCATGAAATCCATATCTATCTCATCCCATGGAATACTTAAATTGTATTGTGTATTTATGTGCAAATATGGTTTTTGAAGAATGGAAAGTCCCCTTATCCACATCTTAGCTGGAGAAAATGTATGCATCCAGGTAATAATTCCTGCACAGCTGGAATCATTATTTGCTTCCATTATTATATTTGTAATTTCTTCAGAATTTCTTACCACTGGTTTACAAATAACTTTTCCAGGTATATTAGGATCATTATCAAATGCATTAGCTATTTTTGCTGAATCATTATTTACCTGTTTTAATACATCTTCTCCGTAAAGGTCTTGACCCCCCGGTATAAACCAAAATGTATATTTTTTTAAATCAGACATGTAACATTCCTCCATTTTTACCTATTTTAAAGTAGCGGATTTTTTCAATTCTTTAAGTCTTTTCATAACATCGTTGGTACCCCGACCAAAGTAATCATGTAAGGTTTTATATTCGGCAAAAAGCTTGTTATATATATCCACATTTTCAGGTATAGGATAATATATAGTGTCTTTCACCTTGCCCATTACTTCTATTGCATCAAATACTGAATCATAGCCCCCACGTTTTTTACCAGCTGCCACTGCAGCAAATATGGCAGAGCCAAGGGCTGGTCCTTGTGTAGTACCTGCTATCTTTATTGGCATATTGATAACATCAGCATATATCTGCATAGTCATAGGATCTTTTTGTGATATACCTCCAGACGCGTAAAATTCATTTACTGGTACACCATGACCTTTAAAATTCTCAATTATCATTCTAGTACCATATGCAGTAGCTTCTATTAAAGCCCTATATATCTCTTCTGGCTTAGTCTGTAAGGTCATACCCAACATCATACCGGCAAGATCCACATCAACCAGCACAGAACGATTGCCATTCCACCAATCGAGAGCTAATAAGCCACTTTCACCAGGTCTTTGCTTTTCCACCTTTTCTCTAAGATAAGCATGTATATTTTTCCCCTGCCTTTTTGCATCATCATAGTAAGAAACGGGTAAACAATTATCTATAAACCACGCAAAATGGTCACCTACGCAAGATTGACCAGCTTCATACCCAAAAAAGCCAGGTAAAATACCATCCTCTACCACACCACATATACCTGGTACATATGTCTCATTCATACCCATCAAAACATGACAAGTAGAAGTACCCATTATTGCAAGCATTTTCCCTGGTCCATCTATACCCACTGCCGGCACACAAACATGGGCATCAACATTACCAACTGCTACTGCTGTACCTGGCTTTAATCCTGTAATATCTGCCCATTTTCTACTTATTTCACCTGCTTTATTTCCCAAAGGGATTATATCCCTCGACAATTTTTCATCTACTACATGTTCAAGACGTGGATCAAGGGCCTTAAAGAACCCATTAGAAGGATATCCTGATCTCTTATTCCAAATAGCTTTATATCCTGCTGTACATGAATTTCTTGTCTCATTCCCTGTAAGCTGCCAAATGATCCAATCAGCTGCCTCAATGAATTTATCAGCTGCCTCATAAATATCAGGTGCCTCATCTAGCACTTGCCATATCTTTGGGAAAACCCATTCAGAAGAAATTTTACCACCGTAATTATTAAGCCATTTTTCCTTCCTCTCTTTAGCAATTTGATTGAGTATATTTGCCTTATCTTGAGCTGCATGGTGTTTCCAAAGTTTCACATAGGCATGGGGGTGATTCTCATATTCAGGAAGAAAACACAATGGTGTCCCATCAAATTTTACAGGTAAAATAGTACATGCAGTAAAATCTGTACCTACACCTATTACATCATCTGGAGCAATCCCTGACTTTTTCAAAACAGCTGGTATAGTATTTGATAAAACATCAAGGTAATCCTGAGGATCTTGAAGGGCCCAATCGTGGCCAAGCCTTTTACCTGAAGGTAACTCTTCATCCATAACCCCATGTGGATACTCATATACTTCAGATGCAATTTCATTACCTGTACGCACATCAACAAGTACCGCGCGACCTGATAGCGTTCCAAAATCTACCCCTATTGAATATTTGCCCATTTAAAACAACCTCCTTTTTAAGAGTTATTGTACGTACAACTAGCTATATTCATTTTACATCAAAACCCTAAAACAATCAAGGAATATAGTCTAAAAATATATACTGGCTATACATGTTCCAATAATTGTTTTGGCCGGAGATGTTAAAACAATTAAACATAATTTGCTGTTATAATTTATATATTTATTAGTTTAGATATAAATGTTTTAAATTTTGGTTTTAACCTTCAGAATTTTGAGGTATAATAATTATATAATAAACATTATTTAGACTATTTTTAATACTATTGTACGCACAAATACTGAAAGGTGGATAAATAAATGCTCAAAGTAGATGAAAAATTACCTTTATATCAGCAGATAAAGGAATATTTCGTTAATAAAATAGAAGCCGAAGAGATTGCAAATGGTGAATTACTACCTTCTGAAAATGAAATAGTAAAGAATTTTAATGTAAGCAGGCATACAGTAAGACAAGCCTTTGCTTTACTTGAAAATGAAGGATATATTAAAAGGGAACAGGGACGGGGTACTATATGCCTGGGAAAAAAGAAAACTCATAGCAATAGGACCATTGCCGTAGTTACCACTTATATTTCTGATTATATATTCCCACATATAATTAACGGTATAGAAGATGTACTAAGTAGCAAAGGCTATACACTTAGCCTTGCAAGTACAAATAATAATAAGGATAATGAAGCCCTCTTTTTGCAAAAATTCATAGACCAAAAAGTAGCAGGCATGATTATTGAGCCAACAAAAAGTGCAAAAAATAATCCAAACTTAGATTATTTTTTGCAGATGGAACAAAAAAACATTAAGTACATAATGTTACATGCTACCTATCCAAATATCAATTCAGCCTTCGTAGTAATGGATGATATAAAAGGAGGATATTTAGCTACAAAATATTTGTTGCAATTAGGTCATAAGAATATTGCCGGAATATTTAAATCCGATGATATACAAGGTGCAAAGCGTCAACAAGGCTTTATTAACGCACTTAAAGAATATAATATAATGCCTGATGATAATCTAATTGGAAATTATACAACTGAAAACATGAACTATTATCCTTATCAATTTACCAGCTATTTGATCAATAATAATAAACCTACTGCTATAGTATGTTATAACGATCAAATCGCTATGAAAGTTATAGATGCAATAAAGGATAACGGTTTAAAAATTCCGGATGATATCTCTATAGTAGGATATGATGATTCTAGTTTTGCCACTGCTTCAGAAGTAAAACTTACAACAATAAGTCATCCGAAAAAGGAAATGGGAAAACAAGTAGCTAATTTTCTCCTTGATATGCTAGATAAAATTGACTATAAGCCTAGGTACACATATGAACCGGAGCTTATTGTAAGGACATCATGTAGAAATATATAATTTTATATATGTTTTAAAATCCACTAAAACTTATGGTCATATTTCCAATAGTAAGGAATATGACCATAATATTCGAAGATTTAAAACCCTATTAACTCTACTGAGTATACGGATATTAGTTATCAATACTCAAAAATGAAACCTTTTCCTTTATCCCATTTCAACTTAATAACTAAAATATGATATTTAAAATCATATAATATATTAACAAGCCTTTATTATTTTAGAGTATAGTAGAACTATCATTGTTTATATAAAAAAAGCTGGTTCCTAAAATATAGAACCAACTTTCCACCGTAACCTCTATTTTGTTATATTATATATCATATTCAATTTCTATTTATTTTAATATTCTACTGGGGACGCGATTTAGATTTTGTATATACATCAAATGTAACAGCAGCTAAAAGAACAAGTCCTTTTATAGCCTGTTGCCAATCTACACCAATACCTAAAATTGACATACCATTATTTAAAACCCCCATTACAAGACCTCCAATAATAGCACCCATAACAGTACCTACACCACCTGATGCAGATGCTCCACCTATATAACAAGCAGCTATCGCATCTAACTCAAAACCTGTTCCCGCCTTTGGCGTAGCTGCATTAAGACGTCCTGCAACAACTAAACCGGCAAGAGCTGCAAGGACTCCCATATTTACATATACCCAAAACAAGACCTTTTCTGTCTTTATTCCAGATAATTTTGCTGCCTTTGCGTTACCCCCCAATGCATAAATATGGCGTCCTGCTATAGTTCTATTTGTAATAAAGGAATATACTACTATAAGTACAGCCAAAATAATTAGAACAATTGGAAGCCCTTTATGTGCTGCAAAGCAGTAAGTAAACCAGTTAATCACTATAACAATAAGTATTGTTTTTAATATTTCTACGCTCATTGAAGGCACCTGAAACTTATACTTAATCTTTTTCTTTCTATCATTAAAATTTAAAATAACATATATTACCGATAAGATTATACCTATCAAAATAGATATTATATCAAGTCCACTTATTTCTCCTCCATGTATAAAACCTGAAGCAATGTTTTGAAAAGATTTGTCAAACGGTCCCAAGGTTCTTCCTTCAAGAATAACCAATGTCAATCCCCTAAATATAAGCATACCTGCCAGTGTCACTATAAATGGTGGAATGTTAATATACGCAATAAAAAAACCTTGAAAAGCCCCTACCAGTGCCCCAATCAATATGGATATAACTACAGAAATCCATACAGGCACATTCCACCGGAGCATAAACACCGCCGATATAGCTCCGATAAAAGCAACAACTGAACCTACCGATAAATCAACATTTCCTGTTAATATTACCAATAACATTCCTATGGCTAATATGAGAACATAGGCATTTTGTTGAATAAGATTAGATATATTTACAGGTTTAAATAAAATACCTTCAGTAAGAATACCAAATAGGATCATTATAGCCACCAAGGCAATTAGCATCCCATATTTTCTCATATTCTTTTTTAATAAAATTCCCTCTTTCTTCATTTCTTTCCCTCCTTGCTATGTTCCATAATACATCCCATAATATATTCCTGGGTTGCCCGTGATCGATCAACTTCTTCAATTATTTCTCCTTCATTAAGGATATAAATTCTATCGCACATTCCAAGTAATTCTGGAAGCTCAGATGAAATAAGTATTATGGATTTACCTTCAGCTACTAATTTATTCATAATAGTATATATCTCATACTTTGCACCTACATCTATTCCACGAGTAGGTTCATCAAGTATTAATATATCTGGTTGGGCAAATATCCATTTGCTAAGAACGACCTTTTGTTGATTTCCACCAGAAAGACTAGCAACAGTCTGATTAACACTAGAAGATTTTATATTCATCTTTTTCCTATATTCCTCAGCAACAACATATTCTTTGTTGTGATCAATAATATTTTTTTTCGCCACTTTATCTAGTTTTGCAAGTGTTATATTGTCTTTTATATCATCTATTAATATAAGCCCATAATTTTTTCTATCTTCTGTCAAATATGCAATACCATTGTTTATAGCTTCGGTAGTGTTATTTAAATGAATTTCTTTACCTGCCTTATATATATGACCTGATATATTGCTTCCATATGATTTCCCAAATATGCTCATGGCAAGTTCTGTACGACCAGCTCCCATTAAACCAGCAAACCCGAGTATTTCACCACGTCTTAGATTAAAACTTACATTTTTGATTATCTCTCTATCATCTTGTAACGGATGGCAAACTGTCCAATCCTTCACTTCAAAAACTATATCTCCGATATCAATATCACGCTTTGGATACCTATCTACAATATCACGACCTACCATTCCTTTTATTATCCTACCTTCGCTGATATCATCTACATCTTTTTCAAGAGTTTCTATTGTCTTTCCATCACGAAGTATTGTAATTGAGTCTGCTACATTTTCAACTTCATTAAGCTTATGTGAGATAAGTATAGATGTTACCCCTGATTCCTGTAAAGTCAATAATAGATTCAGCAAATTATCGCTTTCTTCTTCATTCAATGCTGCTGTAGGCTCATCAAATATAATTAATTTTGCCTCCTTTGCAAGAGCTTTTGCTATTTCGACTAGCTGCTGCTTTCCTACACTAATATTCGTAACAAGAATATCCGAGGCTTCCCTTAATCCCACCTTCTCCAAAATTTTATCTGCTTTCAATATAGTTTTATTCCAATCAATTATTCCTTTGCTGGCCTGTTCATTTCCCAAAAAAATATTTTCAGCTATGGATAAATACGGTATTAAGGCTAGTTCCTGATGAATAATCGCTATACCATGCCTTTCGCTGTCTTTTATATCCTTAAATATGCATTCTTGTCCATCGAGTATAATTTTGCCGGAATATGTTCCATAAGGATAAACACCACTGAGAATATTCATTAACGTCGACTTTCCAGCCCCATTTTCTCCTACTAAGGCATGAATTTCGTTTTTCTTTATAGATAGATTTACATCATCAAGTGCTTTAACACCATAAAAGGTCTTGGTAATGTTCCTCATCTCTAAATATGCTCCAGACATTTTCACACCCCTTTCTTTTCCATACTTCCATTCCGATAGTTTCTATCATCGGAATGGAAGTATTGAAATTACATATTATCTACAATCAATTTATACATCTATTTTAAGCCTAACTCTTCTTTAGTATAATATCCAGAATCTATAAGAATTTCCTTATAATTAGTTTTATCCACTGAAACTGGTTCACAAAGGTAAGCTGGCACAACCTTTTCTTTGTTATCATAGGATGTTGTATCATTGACTTCAACTTTAGCACCTTTCAAGAGTGCATCAACCATTTCTGTTGCTTTCTCTGCAAGAATCCTTGTATCTTTGAAAATGGTTTGCGTTTGCTCGCCGGCAATTATAGACTTAACTCCTATAATGTCTGCATCTTGACCTGTAATAATAGGAAGTGGTTTATCTTCTGAACCGTAACCTGCATCCTTAAGAGCTGAGATACAACCAATACTCATCTGGTCAATTGGAGAAAGAATAGCATGTAAAATATCATCTGTATAATATGCACTAAGTATATTCTCCATACGCTGCTGTGCCGTTGCACCATCCCAGCGTAAAGTAGCTACTTTATCCATACCCATCTGACCACTCTTCACCACTAATTTCCCATCTTCAATATATGGTTCAAGAATTGACATAGCTCCATCATAGAAGAAATATGCATTATTATCATCCGGCGAACCACCAAATAGCTCTATATTATAGGGACCTTCACCTTCTTTAAGCCCTAATTTTTCTTCAATATAACTACCATGTAAAACTCCTACTTTAAAGTTATCAAATGTAGCATAATAATCTACATAAGGACTATTCATTATAAGACGATCGTATGCAATTACAGGAATATTTGAATCATGTGCTTTCTCACATACATCAGTTAACGCTTCACCATCAATGGAAGCAATAACGATAGCATTTACATCTTTAGCAATCATATTTTCAAGTTGAGATACTTGAGTATTTACATCATCCTCTGCATATTGAAGATCTACTTTATATCCCCTGTCCTCAAGATGTTCTTTTAAATAAGCACCATCTTGTATCCAACGCTGGGATGATTTTGTAGGCATTGCAACGCCTACCGTCTTTATGTCACTTTCACCTGAACTGTTAACATTCTTATCCGCACTATCAACGTTCTCATCCGAAACCTCACTATTAGAACAAGCAGTTAGTGAAAAAATTAATATTCCTACAAGTATTAATGATATAATTTTTTTCATGACAACCTCTCCTTAAAATATTTTATTTTATTTTCATCTATATGGAAACTATATAGATGAAAAACTATGTTTCCAGAGTTGCCGAAGGAAGAAAGAAAGTACTTTTAGTTGTTTTATGTTTCGTTCTATTTCGAATGCGATTAAATCATAACACATGTACGTACGTTTGTCAACAACCATTTGCCTAAAGATTTATACTATATTTTTATATACATATACTTATTTTTTCTTGCTTTTATAATCTAAATTCGTTTATAATAATAAAAGATGGTGGTGAAAATATGTTCGCAGTACAACGGGCTAATATCATAAAAAAATATCTAATGAATAAAAAACAAGTAGAAGTAAATAGTCTCAGCAAGCTCTTAGATGTATCTGAAGTTACAATAAGACGCGATTTAGAAAAATTAGAAAAAGAAGGATTCCTCATTAGGACTCATGGAGGAGCTATACTAAATGAGCAAAAAAATTCTAACGATATAAAAACAACATTAAATGATGAAATATTAGAAGATTACAATGGAATTGCTGATATCGCTGCTCATATGATAGATGATAGTGATACAATAATGTTATTTAATGGTCCTATAAATCTTCAAATTGCAAAAAAGATTTCACAGAAAAATAACGTAACTATATTGACCAATGATATTCTAATCGCCAATGAACTTACAAAGAACCCATCTATAAAAACTGTGTTATTAGGTGGAACTATAGATTGTGCTTCCAAAGCAACCTTTGGAACACTTGCAACTTCGAATATAGATAATTTTTTTGTCAATAAAGTTTTCATAGAAATCGACGGTATAACCCCTCAAATGCAGCTTACTGCTTCAAGCTTAGAGAAAGCTTCTCTAATAAAGCTTGCAATAGAAATTTCCGATGAAAAAATTGCAGTATGTACTGCAGATGCATTTGATAAACCTTCTTTTTTCTATATTGATAAACTAGATATAGTAGATAAAATAATTACAAGTCCTAGACTTTCTGATGAAAAGAAAAACTATATTTTCAATAAAAACGTACAATTATTCACATCAATTAAAATATGTGAGGGAAGTGAATAAAATGTCTTCACCTATTTTAGTACTCAATGATATTAATAAGTATTTTAGCGAGGGCTTTTCTTTATACAATATAAATTTAGAGTTGTATAAAGGAGAAGTCCATATACTAATGGGTGAAAATGGTTCCGGAAAATCGGCGATAATGAAAATTATAAATGGCATATTTCAATATGATAGTGGTAAAATTATAATGGAAGGTACAACTATACACTTCTCAAGTGCCTATGAGGCCAAAAGAAATGGTATCCACTATATAATGCAAGATACAAATCTTTATGAAAATCTTAGTGTAGCCGAGAACGTATTTTTCGACCAAATGCCACATATTAATAATGTTTTGAAATTGATAGATATTAATAAGATGTATTATAATTGTTATGTGCTTTTTAATAAACTGAATATAGACATTGATCCATTTAAATCTGTTAGTCAACTCGGTTTTGGCCAAAAACAACTAGTTGAACTAGCAAAGGCATCCATATCTCCTGCAAAAATACTTATATTAGATGAGCCTTCTGCAGCACTTACAGAATCGGAAAGAAAAATTTTGTTTGAAATAATAACTACTCTGAAAAAAGAAGGAATGGCAATATTTTATATATCTCACAAATTAGATGATGCCTTAAAGATTGGTGATCGTATAACCATAATAAATCAAGGTCGAATTATAGGTACAAAAAACATAAATGAAATTGACTGTAATACAGTAGTACAAATGATGACAGGAGAAACATTTAAAGATAGATATCCAAAACTACCTTCTGTTATTGGAGAAAAAGTATTATCTGTTAAAAATCTAAGATATCTAAATATACTCAATGATGTCAGCTTCAATTTGCATAAAGGTGAAATATTGGGTATAACTGGGCTAGTTGGTTCCGGAAGAACCCTCCTTGCAAAATGTCTCTTTGGTTTGATTAATCAATACGAAGGCACTATAGAATTAAATGGACAACATGTTAATTTTTCTGACCCCTCTGATGCTATAAACGCAGGTATAACTCTTGTACCGGAAGATAGAATTATAAATACTGTTATAGGCTGTCTTGACCTAGAAGAAAATTTAAGTATTTCTTCATTAAAACGCTTTGCACATGGACCTGTTTTATATCCCTATTTAATTAATAATACAGCATTGCACTATATAAAAAATCTCAATATAAAACCGGGTAATCCAGAAGATCTTTTTTATACATATAGTGGTGGAAATCAACAAAAGACCATATTAGGCAGAGCTATAATGACACGTTCACAAATATATATATTAGATGAGCCTACACGTGGTATAGATATAGCATCTAAAATTGATATATATAATATAATGAATAGTATTGTGGCAAATAAAGGATCTATTATTTTTATATCATCGGATATTGAAGAGATTCTTGGTATGTGCGATACAATAATTGTCTTAACAGACGGTAAGATATCTTGTGAAATGCCACGAAAAGAGGCAACTAAAGAAAAAATATTATATAATATTATAAAAACAGCTGATTCTTAAAATCTAGAACTAACTTTTCATCCTACTTTCTACTTTATCAGCTTATGCTAGTGCTATTTAATTTCGTACAATTATCAATATAAAAATATTGGATTTTATTATACACCCATCGTATTACTTACATCAATATTACTTTTTTTGTCTAAAACAATAGATAGATAGTATGTGAATATTAACCCAATGATAAACAATACTATATTCAATACAAATGGTAATATACGTTGTTTTTCTGATAATATACCCGCTATCCAACCAAATGGTGAAGTCAAGCCAATCATAATTACATGCAAAATAGATATAATTCTAGCTCTTTCCATAGGATTAACAGTTATAACCGCAAGCGAATCCATAAGAGGATTGATAAGTGATAGACTAAATGCCTCTAATAATGTACTTATAATTAAAAAGGCATAACCTTGAGTCGGAGTACTAATGAGCAAAAGTTGACTAAGTATAAATAAACTAAAACCTGTTAATAATGGCCTTTTAAAACTATATGTATTTACCCTAGGTATAATGACAAAATATATTATCAGCATAGTAGCAGAACGCATAAAATGAAACAAAGATACATTTTTTACGGGAACACCTATTTTTTCTGTAATAAAAAGGGGCCAAAAAGTAGTATTTACTGTATTACATATATTCATAACTAACATAATAACAAGTGTCAATAGTGTTTCAGGTGTTTTTATAATAATCTTGAACACGCTACCATACTGGCCTAATAGTGAAAAAACGCCCTCATTTTTCGATTCTTCCATTCTACGACTACCTTGCCCAGTCTCCGTAGAATGAATATATAAAATGATAAATTTGGATGTCATCATAACAAAAGCTATTAAATATAATATCCGCATTGTAGGCACTACTTCAAATTTAACTACAAATATCCCAGCTAACGGAGCAAAAAATGCAGCCAATAAACCTGCAATATGTACCCATCCATAGATATGAACCAACTGATCTTCGTTAGCATCTTCCACCATTAAACACATCCAAGAATTGGCAGTCACTCTCCATACGCTGTTAATTATAGCTGCTACCAAAAAATAAGTGAAACTTTGTGCAAAAGCCCAAATAATACAAGGTATACTCCAAGCTATAATGTCAAATATAAGGGTAGTTTTTTTTCTACCTAACTTATCCGTTATTGCTCCACTTAATAGGGCAAATATAATCTGGAATATCATTCCTATACTGACTATTAGTCCTATCTGTGCATCATTCACGCCCAAAGAATACATATATATAGATACATAGGGACCATATAAATTAAAAGGAATCCCCCATAATGGCTCTGTATAGACACAAGCCCTAGGATTTCCTTTTAATTTTAAAAGAGTATCTACCATGGGATTACGCCTTTTCATAGTTCAATCACCCCTAGCACATCTAATTACAACACAATTGAGCCTCTCTTCAATTCAAAGCAAGACCCCTTTATCCACTTTGAAATGATTTTATCATTTAGCATATAACACCTGGAGTTTATTGCTACGAAAGTAAAGGATATAATTTAATTCAATTAATCTTTTAATGAAACATGTGTAATAAATTTTAAACCTATTTTTTAAATGGGTGGGGCAAGTTCTTTAGTAAGATAATTATCCTTTCACCATCTAATCAGATAATTGCCTACATAAAAACCAACCATAATTTCAATATCTACATACAAATAATTATTAATCTGCTTAAAAAAGCAAAAAAGAACCCTAAGTCAAGACCTTTCATTCTCATCAAATCTATATAATAGAACTATCACAAAATCATTTTTCACTGACTTTATAAAAATAGATTTATCTCTCTATCATAAACTCCATTGAAATTGATTCTATCAAAAATATTGAAATAAGGAAAGTAAAAATGACAAAGTGGATGAAAAAAAACTTCCTTATATATCAGCCATCCCTATTCCCTAATTTCCGTGTTATAGATGAAACTAAGGAAATCTCTATATCCTCAAACCAGATGTCTAAGAAAATGAATTTCTTTGACATCTGGTTTTGCAATATCACCCTAGCAAACCTCTAAAACAACAACAGATTTTGCTGGAAGTGAAACAGTGAGCTTATTATCAACAATTGTTGCACTGTCAAAGGATGTAGGAGCAACTTTATTTGGATTGTCAAAGGTGTTCATTGCATTCATCTCAGTAGCTGTCAAGATTGTCCCTGAAACTTCAGTTCTGCTTGTTCCCCTGAACTCACAAACTACTTCAAGTTCCCCATTAGGATCCAGATTACACATAGATATGTGTATTTTATCGTCTTTATCAACGGAAGATGATATACTTATTTGGGGAATTGCATCCTTACCGTATTTGTACATGGTGTTTTTAACATGTACATCTAAAAGCTCTGCATCTTGATGTACCTTATACATATCGAATATATGATATGTAGGTGTAAGTAGCATCTTTTCATCTTCTGTATGGATTATTGCCTGAAGCACATTAATTGTCTGAGCTATATTTGCCATCTGAACTCTGTCACAATGACTATTGAATATGTTAAGACTTATTCCAGCGATTAATGCATCGCGCAATGTATTTTGTTGGAATAAGAATCCTGGATTTGTACCAGATTCTGCATCATACCAGCTACCCCATTCATCTACAATTAGTCCTACTCTCTTATCAGGATCATATTTATCCATAATGGTAGAATGTTTTTTAATGAGCTCATCTATATGCAATGCTTTTTTCAATGTTATAAACCATTCATCTTCGTCAAACTCTGCGGCTGAACCTTTGCCTTCCCAAAATAAACCAGGTATTGTATAGTAGTGGAGGCTCAGTCCATCCATCAGATGACCAGCTTTTTTCATTAAAACATCTGTCCAATTGTAGTCATCAACATTTGGACCACATGCTACCTTGTATACAGTATTATCGCCGTAGTTTCTTACATATGTGGAATATCTTCTATATAAATCTGCATAGTATTCAGGAGTCATATTCCCACCGCATCCCCAGTTTTCATTTCCTATGCCAAAATATTTCAATTTCCAAGGCTTCTCACGTCCATTTGCCCTCCTTAAATCTGCCATAGTGGAGTTTCCACCAAATGTCATGTATTCAATCCATTGCTGCATTTCGTAAATAGTACCACTGCCAACATTCCCACATATATATGGCTCTGCACCTATCAATTCACAGAGCATCATAAATTCATGGGTTCCAAAATGGTTGTTTTCCACAACACCACCCCAGTGAGTATTTATCATATATGGACGATCTTTACGTGGTCCAATACCTTCCTTCCAATGGTATTCATCAGCAAAACATCCTCCTGGCCATCTTAAAACTGGAATCTTAAGATTCCTAAGAGCCTCCATTACATCATTGCGTATACCATTTGTATTTGGAATATGGGAATCTTCACCCACCCATATACCTTCATATATACATCTACCAAGATGTTCTGCAAAATGCCCATAGATGTTTTTGTTTATAGTTCCTTTTTTTACATCTGCATTGATAGTTACATTTATCATATAATTCCCCTTTCATTTAATTATGTCACGTATGTAGTTTACATATAAATAACTCTCATTATATATAGATATAGCAATATATCTTTACAAGAGCTTATATCTTAAAACAAATTCTTATATGATCGATTTAATGATAGCAAACATACGTACATCTGTCAATAAACCTTTGCAACTGGGATTCAATTATTTTTTAAAAGATTAATAACAATAAGTAAATAACCACCTTGTTATGTATCATTTTCGGCTTTCTTATCTTTTATAAGCCAATATTATTAAACTCAAAGTTGTACTTACATCCAATATAAAAACTGGATTTATCTCAATATCGTAGGCACAAAAAGTTGAACATTTATTATATAATTTAGCGGCATCTTTATAGGATATTTACTATCCCATGATGGAGTCATGTTTTTTTCCCATATTTCTTGCAGTTTAGCCGTTAACGTTCCTAGTCGGCTACTAGAAATCATAATATAGCGTCCAAATTGGAAATACAAACAAATAAACCCTAAACCATCCTTTCCATCCCTTGACCTCTTAAGTCTCTCATCAGTAGGGAGAAACTTT
This sequence comes from Xylanivirga thermophila, assembly GCF_004138105.1. Lineage (NCBI taxonomy): Bacteria > Bacillati > Bacillota > Clostridia > Caldicoprobacterales > Xylanivirgaceae > Xylanivirga > Xylanivirga thermophila. Next base: position 81,263 of record NZ_RXHQ01000002.1, read on the forward strand.
AACTCCTATTAATTATCCGAACTCTGTTGGAATTTAATACTTCACAATAGTAACCATATCAAAAAAATTCTCGATGGTCGTATACAGTGGTCTGTACCAATGTTGTAATAATATAATAAACCAATTTTAAATTAGGAACATTTTTAATATGACTATGCTACCTTTGGGGCACTAAATAAGTGTAAAGGATTTTAATGCTACACTGCCTTCTCCCTTGTAAGTGAAATAAAGAGCATGAACACCATTGGGCATAGCGATATCTGCTGTATATTCTTCCCATATATTAGAGAATCCTACTGGAATACTTCCAAGTGGTTCACCATTCCATGAAGTTTTTATCTCAAATGCTCCCATGCAGTATCCACGTACTTTTATTGACACTTTTTTTATTCCATGGCAGTCAAAATATTTAAATCCAGCAGTTGCAGAATCACGCATATTAAGTATATAACCAGTTTCTTCATCACCATCTCTTCCATCCTGTGTGATTTTCGGGAACCTAGAATCCATCCATGCGCCTTCGGAAGCTGTATACATGGATTCGTGTTTGCAAAAAAGATTACAAGCTATATATGCGGGATATTCACCTTTTCCAATCAATGGTCCACCATTTAGTCCACAAGATGTCATCTCAGACTGTATTATGGAGCCATCTTTTCTAAACTGGATTGGCTCTACGCATCCTTGTCTACTAAAGGGTATCCCATTCGTATGTCGATGATAAAAGACATACCATTCTCCATTGAGCTCTACAATGCTTCCATGATTATTCCAACCATAATACATAGGTTTTTCAGCCGGTTTGTAAGAATCAATATGCATATCACAATTGCTGATTACCACTCCACCATAAATGAAATCCTTATTAGGATATTTACTAGTTGCGTAACATAGCTCATGCATTGCAATGGATGAATAAACAAAGTAATAAGTATCTCCCCTTTTTCTGATAGATGGTGCTTCAAAAAACTCATGCCCTACAAAAGTAGTTCCTTCACTATACGGCTCACTTGGTACAACAACCACCGGTTCTTCCACTATAGTAAGCATATCAAGATCCAATACAGTAGCCATTGCTCCACTTCTAGTTTTATCCCCAGCCCTGCAAAATCCAGTATATAAATAGGTTCTATCACCTTCAGTAAGTACAGCCGGATCAAACTGTGGCTCATCGCCTTCTCTCTCTCCCAATCGCGTTCCATCTGCATAGTGCACATATCCATAAAATTCATATCTTCCTGCAGGTTCATCACATACCGCAACAGATACAATACTGACTTTATCTAAAACATAATATAGATAGTAACGTCCATCCGGTCCCACCGTAACATCAGGAGCATACAGACACATATTGCCAGCCTTATTCAGTGGATCGGATATCTTTGGATAAATAACTCCCTCATATCTCCAATTACCCAAATCATCTATAGGTGCTGACCAACAAACATAATCATTCAAACAATAAGCATGTCCCCTAAATTGATCATGGGAACCATATACATACACCCTATCTCCAAATACATAGGGTTCCCCATCAGGAATGTACTCCCATGATGGAAGATATGGATTAAAAGCCTGTTTGTTCATGAATAGTTACCTCCATTTACTTAATAGTAAGCTTTTGAAAACTCTAAGAGCTTTTTAGCTTCCCCTAGTTTTACTTAATTTCAGCTTTAATATGAATCTAAAGTCATTTTTACAAAATTAGGTTTAAAATATCCTACTCGTTTTCCAAAGGATAGCCGGATAAAATTATATGCACCATTATTCCATACATTAAAATCATGCACTCCATCTCTTATGAGTACCTGATAATAAGCTCTGAGATTATTACCAGATGTTTCCATAAGATCGTTAATCGTTTTTGTGTAACCACTTTGATATGCTATTTGATCTGCATCCCCGCAGGTAATATAAAGCAAATTAAGCCCGTGCTCATATGAGGCTATTTTTTCTCCAAGTACCTTCCCATCACTAGATGTAGGGGCATTGGAAAAGCTCCCCACATAAGCAAATAAATCTACCATCCCAGGTGCACGTACAGTTGTATCAAGCCCATTCCCCCAAGGACTCATTGTTCCTGTATAATCAGTAGAATCGCATCTGTATCCTCCAAGACCCAGATTTAAGGATTGCATTCCACCCATAGATAAACCTGCTATAGCCCTATGTAATCGATTATATACAATCCTTTCTGAAGATCTGTCTTCTATATTGGCGTATGTATTATATTCGGATTCGATAAAGGGAATTAGATCATATCGTAATTCATAATCGAAATAATAGAAGCCAAGCATATTGGTCCCAACAGCATTGAATGAACAATCCCCCCAGTTATATGCACTTCTACCATTGGGAAATACAACAATAATCGGATCAATGTGACCATCTGCAATAAGATTATCTAGTATATTACATATGATATAATTTCCATCACATTTACCACTACCGTACAACCATTCATAACAATTCCCACCCACTCCATGGAGTAGATATAATACATCATATCTGGTGTCCACATCCATTTTATCATAACCCGCAGGCAGATAGACGTTACATTTCTTTATAATTGCATCTCCTTCAACCGTTTCCCTTCCCGCGTCCTTATAACTAATATTCTGATCCGTCACAAGCTGTCGCGACGAGTTAATATAGTTTGCAACACGATATGAAACCTCAGTAACAGTACCCTGAAACTTCTTTGCAACCTTTCTTTTATATCCGGCAGGCACGGCCGTTACATCAATTTTCATAATGATCATCCTTTATACACTAATTTTATTGGGCTATACATATGAAGTCTATTCCAACCCATAAAATTCCTTGGAATCATAACCACGGTAGGTTTTGGTCTTATCCTTTACCGGCATAATTTCTAGCATACATAGGTGGTTACATGGAATGGTAAGTTCCACTTCATAGACACCATTTTGCTCAAATAGCTTGAAATCCGTTTGAAGCGGTTCTGCAGCAGCCTTTAGTATCTCCAATTGATCTCTATTTAAGTTACGCGGCTTACCAAGGTTGCTCCAGGTCTGCATTGGATTTGCATGTGAACCTCCGACTTCCTTTTTTACCAATATAGCCTGTTTGCCAATGGAAGGTAACAAAAGAGTGTAACTTTCATCAGGAGATGATTTGTTATCACGCATATCATGCCAATTCCATCCGATGATTACATACCTATCATTTTCTTTAGTGACAATCAGATGTTCATCGCGATAGAGTAATTCTTCACCGGCGTTGGAGAAAAACTCAAATGCATAGAAGGTCGGCTTTTTTATCGAATTCAAAGAAACTAAACCGAAGCCTCCATGAAATATGGCTCTTGGAACATCCATCTCTTCAAATACATCACTGAATGTCCAATATGAATAGGAATCCGCATATTCTCCGGCTTCACTGAGAATACGTGCAATATATGCAGCTTGGAAATCAGTATCATGAGCAGGACAAATCGGGACATAGGAGCTATTAAACTCCGTTATGTGTAATGGCATATCGGCGATTTCCGGATAATCGGCCATAATATGTCTGGTTTCTTTCAGTTCCTCAATCATAAAAGTTGGGTCTTTCAAAGTATGATATATGTATTCTCCCTGCTTGGTTGGCTGGTTAGCAGTATAACAATGTCGGGTGATAAAATCCAGTGGCAAATTGTTCTGAATACAATGCTCAAAGAATGATCTTAGCCATTTTTCCGTTTCAACACCGCAGATAGCTGGACCCCCCACTTGAATACGCGGGTCAACTTCTTTGACGGCTCTAGATGAATAATCGTAAAGTTTAAAGTACTCTTCCATGGTTCCTGCCCAAAACCCAATATTAGGTTCATTCCATACTTCAATTGGCCATGTTATAACCTCTTCCCGACCATACCGATCAATAAGGTGATTTAAAGTAACTTGAATGAGCTTTGCCCATTTTTCATAAGATGCCGGAGGTGTCACATTGCCCTTCCAATAAAATATTGTCTGCTCACCTGTCTTCAACTTTTCCGGCATGAATCCCAGTTCTAAAAATGGTTTAATTCCGTTTTCAAGATAGGTGTCTATAATACGATCTAAATAAGTAAAATTATAAAAAGGATGTATCTGTCCATCTATTTCATCTTCACGATATATTCCAACATCATCGCAAAACAAGCCGTGACCGCGAATATAACGGAAATTTATAGATTCCTGGACTATTCTCAAATGATCGACGTATTCTTTTTGGAGGGCTAAGCCCATCCTACCTGTACCAACACAATAGGTTGCATTGTTTTTGAAAGGCTCACCTGAAAGTGGTACTTGTATCTTTTTAACCATACTAAATCCTCCTTTATATTTTTATAATATAGTTCTATAGTTATAATACTTTAGTATAAAAATTCTTATATATATTTTCGCAGGTTAAAAGAACATTTAATTAAAGATAATTTTTAGCTCACTTCTTAATATTACTTTTTCTTGAAATATTCCTTAACAAGAAATTTCATGAGAGCATTTGGTTGTTTCTTGATAAATTCAGGCTTATCCCCGAATACCATTGTATACGGCACTTCGGGAGCATAGGGAGCCCACTGTGGCATATTCTCTCCTGTAGCATCCTTGCCATTCGGATTTCCAGAACGTATGAAATTGGCCCAGTATTTACACATTTGGCGAGCAAGATCATAATGTTTGCCGACAAATGGCCTCCAGCATTTGGCAAGGGTCTCAAAGAAGAACCAGAGATCTACTGAATGAAATGTACCAGGGTTATCCCATCCTGGTATTTCCGCATCAAAAATATAATAATATAGTTCCATATTTGCTCCGGTATCGGCGTTAGCCTGATCTACAATGCGAATAGCATATTCGATACTATTTACTGAAGCTTCTTTCAGAATTTCATCTAAATCTCCCGACTGGACATTGCAAAGCGCAAGATACTCATCGGCATTATCACCAAACATATCAACGGCCATATCCCTAAATTCATCAAGAGTTTTAACATTCGGAATGCTGTAGAATTCAGATGAAGTGTGTCCTAAAAGTACTGGTACCATCCAACGCTTATTTTCAAGGAAAAGGTCAAATGCATTTCCTACATTGAATAAATTATCAACAACCGTACCCCAAAACCTATTATATTCCAGTGATTTATCACGAATGTATTCGGCATCAAGTTGTCGGGCTTCCTCAAGTGAAGATACCCCAAGGAATTCAAAGAATTTTACACCTTCCTGTTCAGCCTCAACTAGAGTGCACTTGCCTTCAGGAACATGACTGTCTGGATAAATTCTCGTAAAAATACCACTCTGGATAATGGCTTTCTGAAAAAGATCTTTATTCTGAGGCGAAGTAAGATGATTCAATACACTTCCACCACCAGCAGACTGTCCTCCGATAGTAATGTTATCATGAGCACCACCGAAAGCTACTATATTGCGTTTAACCCATCGCATACCTGCCTGCTGATCTAGATGGCCGAAGTTCGCGGGAGCATCTGGAGCTTCTGCTGTTATCTCAGGATGACATAGAAATCCAAAAACATTCAAACGATAATTGACTGTTACTACAACTATACCCCTGCGAGCAATACGCTCACCGTCAAATTCCATCTCAGCCGTATTACCAACCTAAAGCCCTCCACCGAAAAACCAAACAAATACTGGCAGTTTTTCATCAGTACTGAATGCCGGCGTCCATACATTTAAATAGAGACAGTCTTCGTCCATAGCAATATCTGGGTCTACAGCCCATTCCCTTGTGTATATGTCATTTTTGTTCAAACCTGGAGTAGCCTGCATAGATATTGGAGCAAATTGAAACGCTTTTAAAACACCGTCCCAATTTTCTACAGGTTGAGGAGCACGCCAACGATTTTTGCCTATAGGTGGCGCTGCAAAAGGAATACCTTTGAAACTTGTTATGCGAGGATCAGCTGCTGGTAGTCCTTGTATCACACCATTTTCAGCTTTCACTATTCTGATCATGTTTACTAGCTCCTTCCATTTATTAATTTAATCTATCAAACCTGATTTTCCAAAAAAACATTCGATTTAATCTTATAATTTAGAAAGTGATATGCCATTTAATAAATGATATATCTTCCTGAAAGCATGAGTAGGCTAAAAAAGTAAAGACAATTATCATAGTATCTTCGTTTCCCCTTACGAAGTGGCAACTCCCAAAAATCCTTAACCCACCCCATTCGATATTTTCCTTTTGCAGCAAGGGATCCTGCTGCATTTGTTGCAATAATAGCAAATGAATGCAATGCAGGCTCATCCAAAGCTGTTCCATCTATCATATAAGAAGAGTAATTTCCCAAAGTAGTATTCTCACTGAAAAACGCCTGCAATTTATCAACAATTTCTCCCAAACTTTCATCCTTATTGAACCATGCTGCATCTAACCCAATATTCATGGCTACACGATAAGAATCAGAATAAAATTGTACTTCTCTAAATAGCCGTTTTGGAGTACCGTCATATTCTGCATACTCTGATGCCATACCAGTTATAGGATGGCATGCAAGGTGTAAGTATTTCCGACTTTCCTCAGCTGCTTTTTTCCAAAACTCCCTATCCTGTGGATCAGCCCTTTGGGCGAAAATCTCATAAAAATGCGGTAAATGGTAGGAAGGATCTGTAAAATCTGCCTCGGGTACAAATTTTATATAATAGTTTGTGTTATCCCACATCGGCTCCCCTCCCTCAACCAATTCATTTTGATGAATACAATGGCGTAAGATCTCTCTAGCTTGTACACTATAATTAAAGGGTTGTTCCCCGTCTCCCCAGCGTTCACTAGCAAAAAATAGTGCCATTGCAAAGTATTCTTCCCCATCTGGTGCAGGACCTTCTGCATTTTTGGAACCATCTGGTGTCACAGACCAAGCAAAATATCCCTTATATTTTCCACTATTTTGATACATATAGGTCTTAGAAAAAAGCCACAACCGATCAAAAATATCCTTTCTATCCATTTGTACTGCCATCATCATGCCATAGCTCATTCCCTCAGTTCTGGCATCATCGTTTCCTGTATCCAACATATAGCCCATATCATCGCCCATCTCAAAATATATTCGCTCTTCTGGATCAAAGAATATTGTTTTAAAAGTATCATTTATTTTTTTATCTATTTCTTCCTGTGATATTCCTAACTCAAGAAATAAATTTGGATAAGTACGCATTATATCTTCCTCCTTCTTTTATATGAACACCTAAAAATTATCTGTGCTATAAATTTGAATATTTTACTTTTTTAATATAAGGGAATGGGCTCTTAAGGGATTTTGGAAGGATCAACTACACCCCAGTATGCAGGTTTTGCATGAAAGTCTTCATCAAACAGAAATGGTGCATCATTTTGATTCACTGGAAATGAATCCAACCATGTATGGCTATCCGAAAAACCCCAAAAGACGACTGCACTCAATATATCACTGTTTTTTCTCAATGCCTCAAATAATTCTTTGTATCGCTGGGCCTGAATGTCAATCACATTCTCAGGAATATTATTACCATAATCACCATGATCTTCCCAAGCATAAATGCTCATATCTAATTCGGTAACAATATTATCCAATCCAAGTTCGTGGAATTTCTTCATCGATTCGATGATTCTGTCAATAGAAGGCCAATAAATGTCGATATGTGTTTGATGACCTACTCCATCAATAGGTACTCCCCTGTCAAGTAATTCCTTAACCAGTTCATATAGTCGATCTCGCTTGACTGGATCATCAGTTCCATAGTCATTAATATAAAGTTTGATATCTTCGCCGCCTGCTTCGCGTGCAGCGCGAAATGCAGTTTCAATATATTCAGTCCCAGTGATCTGATACCAGAGACTATTTCGCATTCCATCTGGATCATCTAATTCAATAACTTCATTCACAACATCCCATGATTTAATATCATCTTTGTAACGATCCACAACTGTATATACATGTGTTTCAAGTCGATCAAGTAGCAATTTTTTATTTAACTCGCGTTTCTCTGAATCGGCCTCTTCAATCATCTGTTTACCCTCTTCATCTTTAAAAAACCAGTCCGGAGTTTGATTATGCCAGACAAGAGTATGGAACCGAAGTTCCATGTCATTCTCTTTTGCAAATTCTACGATTTTATCTGCTTGCTCCCATTGAAAATTGCCCTCCGTTGGTTGAATCGAATCCGGTTTCATTACATTTTCTGCAACCAACATATTTACATGCTTCTTTAGTAAATCACCCATTGGCCCAGTCATCTGATACGGTTCAACTGCTGCACCTATGAAAAAATAATCCTTGTGCGTTTCAGCAACCGACGGAATATCCTCTTCGATCAACTGTTGAAATTCTCCTTTAACTTTATCTTGTTCATTGTCATCAGATAATTCTTTCGAACTACCAACTTTTTCTCCGCCGTCATTTAGCACCTGTTCTTTGTCAGACTTGCCTGTTACTTCTTTATCCTCATCAGCAGATTTGCCACAACCAACCATCACAAATGAGGTAAATATTAAAATAGTTAACAAAAGCGCCAATCTCTCTTTCATCCTCATACTGCCCCCTTAAATCTTAGTTTAGATACACCTTCTGTATGGATTATTGCCTAAAGCACATTAATTGTCTGGGCTATATTTGCCATCTGAACTCTATCAGAATGACTATTGAATATATTAAGACTGATTCCGGCGATTAATGCATCGCGCAATGTATTTTGTTGGAATAAGAATCCTGGATTTGTACCGGGTTCTGTATCATACCAGCTACCAGACTCATCTATGATTAATATACCTTTTTATCAGAATCATATTTATCCATGATAATAGAACGATTTTGAATGAGGCTTATCCATATGAAGCGTTTTTTCAAGGTTATAAATCATTCATCCTCATCAAATTCTGTGGTCGAATCCTTTTACTACCAAAGCGAACCAGGAATTGTATAATAATAGAATCTCAATCCATCCAGAAAATAAATTTTCGTCAAATTGTCCACTTTTTCTAAACAGTAAATTATAGGGCCATATTGAAGAGTAACTCTTCCAATATTTTACCTAACAAATGGATTGCTTTGCATTCTAAGTATTTTCATAAAAAAAAGCAATTTAACGATATCGCCGTCTTTCCACCTGCTGTTGAGCATAATATAACCATTTTCCATATTACTATCTACATCCACAACATGATCATTTACAACTGTCTGAGCATTTTACACCATTCGGGAATGCGAAAAGCAAGTGTATTTTCTCTTTCTCTTTGCAATGCAAGCTCTACATTGATTTTCTCATCCTACGGATAGTCAGTTTTCTGGGTAATACTTATATCATCCCCAGTTTGCAAACAACTATCGATTTAATCTTTGCACTTTAAAAATAGCATTTTGTCAATTAGATGCCTATACGTTACTCATATTAGTTCACCACTTGCGCTCTTTAGCATATGGACATGAAGAATCAGCAAGTTTAGCCCGAATCTGTACAATGCATCCACATTTAAGACAAGTAGTTTCATATTCGAGAAACTCACAATTTCTACACTGTCCAAGCCGAAATTCGTACGTTTTATCATCGACAAATTTTGTATTTTTGTTTTTATGTAGAATTGCAATTGCTCTGTTTATCTCCTCCTTAGATATATGGACATTTGCAGAACAACCTTTACAGTCTGAAAAATTAAGCATGAATGCTCACTCCTAATTCAAATAATTACATAATGTTAAATGATTTAGTTCATATTTTTAGTCTAAACTTAGATAAACATCAACATATATAAAATATAGTAACATAAAGTTTCATGTTTGTTTTACTATTTTGCTAGCCTTATAACATTCCATGAAAGCCTTGGAAGATTTACAAATAGCATCTCACCATCAATTTGGGCATTACTTAAATTTCTTGGTACTATTCTATTAGGATTTTCAAGCGTATTACTTGCTTTTACATCATCTCCATCAAGTACAATATGTTCTTTTATCTTATACCCTTCATAACCTGCTATTGTACACTCAAGATCAACCCCATCTTCCATATCCCTATTTACTGCAAATATGGTAAGCTCATCTTTGTCATCATTTTCTACTGCTATTGCTTCAATTATAGGTACATCCATATAATCTTTAGTATCATATTTCGGTGCATCTATAATAGGATTTAAAACTGTACCTCTACCATAATTTGAAGCATGCATAAAAGGATAATAAATAGTTTGCCTCCAAGCTAGACCTCCTTTTTCAGTCATTATAGGAGCTATTACATTCACAAGCTGTGCTAGACACCCTATTTTAACCCTATCAACATGTTTTAACAGCGTTATAAGCATACATCCGACTAGTAAAGCATCTTCTAAATTATATATATCCTCTAGCTGATGAGGTGCCATACACCATGGCTCTAATTTGCTATCAGCTTCATTAGAGTGATACCACACATTCCATTCATCAAATGAAAGGTTTATTTTCTTCTTACTACGTTTTTTGGCTTTAACATAATCACAAGTAGATATGACCGTCTTTATAAATTCATCCATATCAAGGGAATTGGCTAAAAAGTTTGGAGTATTATTATCTTGATTGCCGTAATATATATGAAGGGATAGATAATCAACATAATCATATGTATGCTCTAATACAGTAGCCTCCCACTCTGGAAAAGTAGGCATTTTTGAAGAAGAACTTCCACATGCTACAAGCTCTATTTCTGGATCAACCCATTTCATTACCTTTGCCGTTTCATAGGCAATACGTCCATATTCTTCTGCCGTCTTATGTCCTATTTGCCAAGGACCGTCCATTTCATTCCCTAGACACCATACTTTGATATTGTATGGATCCCTATAACCATGTTTCTTTCTTAAATCACTCCAATATGTTCCTCCAGGATGGTTACAATATTCTAATATATTCTTTGCATCTTGTATTCCCCTAGTGCCTAAATTAACTGCCATCATAACTTCGGTATTTGCTTTATTTGCCCATTCACAAAATTCATTCAAACCTACTTCATTAGTTTCTATAACACGCCATGCAAGCTCGAGTCTGCTAGGTCTCTCTTCTACAGGGCCAATACCATCTTCCCAGTTATATCCTGATACAAAATTCCCCCCAGGATATCTAACTATTGGTACATTCAATTCGCACACAAGTTCCAATACATCTTTCCTAAAGCCTCTAACATCTGCTTTTGGATGGTCTGGCTCATATATACCTTCGTATACCGCTCTTCCTAGATGTTCTATGAATGAACCATAGAGTCTAGGATCAACTTTGCCTATTTTATAGTGCTTATCAACTATCATCATTGCTTTTTGAGTATTTGCCATTCTTTATGTACCCCCTCAAAAGTAATAAGCCCAAACCATATTAGTTAACAAGTATTTTTTATGCACATATAAGACTTTTACAATAGCATTTTTAGCCATGTTTAAATATACTAAGGTTGTGTTTATATCTCGCTCGCATTGTACGTACATATTTAAATATATAATAATCTACCCTTTATATTTTGTCAACTGCTATTTTTGTTTTATTTTAGAAAATAAACCATGCAAGGTTAATCACAAATCCTTACTAAGGTTTTATAACCTATAAAAGCTCAATATGAAAATATAGGGTTATCTTCTTCATCCCGGCTTTTAAAACCTTGTACTCCTTGTACACATTTGGTTACTGATGTTTCAACGATTTTTCTGATCACTTCACAATAATATTCACCTGTTACTATATGCCCTATTTTCCAATCTCTAAGGGCAGAATACTTCCCCACCATATCCCCAAGTCCAGATAATATCATCTCCATTGGTGCATTTTTTAGTATCTCTATGTCTCCTATTATAACCTTGGGCGGAGAAGACGGTATAGATATCTTAGTGTTATTTATTATAAAAGCAGAACAATCGGAAGTATAACCATCCATGGAAGGCGCTGTAGCTATTATTATATATGGAACACCTAGTATAAAACTCATATATTTAGATATATCATTTATTACCCCTGAACCCACTGCCACTATTACATCTGTATTTCTATTGTAATTTAACATAAATTCACCAATAGCACGTTCATCAGGGACAAGAACACTTCCCCTTTGATATATGATACTACTTAATGCAAAATCTAATGATAACAATATATTTTCTACATTTTTGCCAGCTACCCTATATGTGTTACTATCAGCCACCATAAATATACGATTATAATTAAAACTTTTAAGTACATCTGGCAATTTATTAACAGCATTTTTCCCTATTATAACTCTGTCAATGCTAACACTATGCAACTTGCCACACTGACATTCAAACTCCTTATTTAAAAGGTCATCTATAGTTAATTGGGCTATATTATCTAGACTCAACTTCATATTATTATCATCCTCCCCCATAATCTTATATAACTATGTTGTACGTACATATCATATCATTTTGTGTTCACCTTCTCAATAAAAACATTTAAGTTGTTAACCAATAAATTTATACTTTAAACCTTCCATCTTCCATTTTATAATTGATGCCTTCTACAACATGGTTAAGTATAGTAGATCTCTTTATATTAAGAATAGGTAAATAGGAGAATTAATTCTCCTATTTACCTATTCTAAAAAATTATTCATCCTTCATACCTAAGTGCATCAATAGGATTTAGTTTACTTGCCTTATTTGCCGGATATAGTCCAAATACAATGCCAATTACCAAAGAAAAGCATACAGCCAAAAGTGCCGTACTCCCCGACATTACAAGAGTCATATTCATTATTTTAGATAAAATAATTATAAGTATCCATGCAATTAATAACCCTAGACATCCACCCAGAAGGCTTATAACTAAAGCCTCTATCAAAAATTGGCTCAATATATTCTCCCTTGCTGCACCTATAGCCTTTCTTATGCCTATCTCCCTTGTACGCTCAGATACTGAAACAAGCATTATGTTCATTATACCTATACCACCAACAAGTAGGCTGATAGCAGCAATTCCACCTAACATAAGAGTAAGGGTTCTAGTGGTTTCACTTAAAGTATCGAGTATCTCCGATTGACTAAATAAATTATATGCATCAGTATCACTATCAAATATTCTATTAAGATAATTTTTAAGTGATACCTGAGCCATATCTACTGTATCGCCCGAAGTTGCCGATGCATAGAATGTACGTATACCTTTTTGAAAAAGTATGCGTTCACCTAGTGTAAATGGAATTATAATTTTTGAATCGTTAGAGCCTAAAGATGAACTACCTTTTTCTTCAAGCACACCTACAATTGTAAATACATATCCATTATATGATATTTTCTCTCCAATAACATTTCGTGTACCGAAAAGCTCATCTGCCACCTCCGTACCAACAACTGCAACAAAACTTCTATTGTCTATATCTGGCTGTTTTAAAAATCTCCCCTGAAATACTGGATAATTTTTGATTTCGCTATATTCAGGTGTTGTTGCCTCAATGGTAGAATCCTCATAGGTGATATTACCTGCTTTTACAGTAGCGGACTGACTTATCATAGGTGCAATACCACTAATAAATACATTAGAATTTACTAATTTATTTAAATCATCCATAGTAATGGGGTTACTACGTTGGGTTCTTATATTAACAGTTAAAAGATTGGTACCCATCCCCTCAATATTAGATGTTACCTGTGAAGTCGTCCCTTGTCCAATAGCAACTAATACAACTACTGCAATGACTCCTATAATCACACCTAATATGGTAAGAAAGGAACGCACCTTATTTGATGCAATTGACTTTATTGCCATTCTAAATGATTGTATAAACATCTAATCACCTCCTCAAAGCTTCTCCTTTATTCTACCATCTTCAATATAAACTCTGCGCTCAGCCTCAGCAGCAACATTGCTATCATGGGTAATAAGCACTATTGTATTCCCACTTTCGTGAAGTTCATGAAATAAAGACATTATCTGTCTGCCAGTTGAACTATCCAGATTTCCTGTAGGCTCATCTGCAAGTATAAGTGATGGATTAGTAACCAATGCCCTCGCTATTGCCACCCTTTGTTGCTGGCCACCCGAAAGCTCCGTTGGCTTATGATACAACCTGTTTGAAAGTTCTACCTTTTCAAGGGCACCCACTGCACGCTTTTTCCGCTCAACGCCTTTTATACCTTGGTATACAAGGGGCAACTCTACATTCTCCAATGCATTAAGTTTTGTTAGAAGATTGAAACCTTGAAATATAAAACCTATTTTTTGGCTCCTTATCTGTGCTAATTGTCTCTCTGAATATTCTGAAATATTTAGACCATCCAAAATATAATTTCCTTCATCGGCAACATCCAAACATCCCATAATATTCATTAACGTTGACTTACCACTACCTGAAGGACCTACTATAGCCACAAATTCTCCCTCAGCTATATTAAGTGAAACTTTATTAAGTGCATATACAGTTTCGCCACCCATTTCATACTTTTTTACTATGCTATTTAGTTCAATCATTCTAGTCACGCCCCTGTCTTTGAGGCTTTCCACCTAATGGTGTTCCATCGGGTTTAGGTTTATCTTGAGGAAAATTCCCTTGCATTTGGGGAGGATTCCCCATATCCATTCCTGGCGCCATCATTTTATCTTGCTGTCTATTGGTATTTGTTGTTTTAGTACGTACAATCACGACCTTATCATCACTATTCAAGCCATCTGTGATCTCTACGTAATTAGCATTTGAAAGCCCAGTTTTCACTACTGTTCTTTTCCCTGGATCCGCCCCAGAATCTTTAGGTAGCGTTCCGGTATAGAGCCATACATATTGTTCTCCTTGTGTAGACTGCAATGCTTCAAAGGGTAATAACAATACATCTTTACGCTCTTTAACTATAATCTCTGCCGTAGCATTCATTCCAATTCTTAATTGTTCATCACCCTCAACCTTCAAACTTACGTTATATGTGGTTACGCCATTATTTACTTCACCCACTTGGGATATACTCTGAACCTTTGCATTATAGGTTTTATCCTCTATGGCATCAACCGTAATTTTTGCATTCTGCCCTTTTTCTACATTTTTTATATCCAACTCATCAACCGATACCGTCAAAGTATTTACATCACCTGTATAAAGAGATAGTATTTCACCATTTGCAGCAACCTGCATACCATCATTTATAGAAATACTATTTACTATTCCATTATATTCCGACGTGAATTTCCCACTCTCACGCATTTTCTGTACAGCAATTAAAAGATTTTGTTTTTCTAAACGGTTTCTAATCTGTGTTTCATATTCCTCTGAAGTAGGTAAATTCTTTAAATATAATAATGAAGTGCCTTTATACACCCTGCTATTTTCACTGACATAAATTTTTGAGACGGTGCCTGCATCAGCCGTTACTTTAAGTGGCTGGTTTATTGATAGAGTTCCCGAACCGAGTTTATCTCCATCTCCATTATATATAGTTGCAGTTGCACCCACGGCTGTTCCATTATCAGTAATAGTGATCATTGCTCTCCCATTTGAAACATTAGCAACTACACCACTATATGTTTTACCATCTACTTCAACATTTACATTATCACCCTCTTCTACTGCAGAAGTTTCAATTGTTACATTCATCTTTCCATCAGTAGATATTACAAGAATCGCATCATTATCTGAAATAATGGATTTTACATTATCTCCGGTCTGTGCAAATATTTGTTTTATCCTACCAGATACAGGTGCTTTTATTGTCTCTGTACTACTTTCCTTCTCTTTTACTTTTACAATCGTATCATCTATAGCCGAAATTTCTTCTTTTAGCTTCATAATTTCAGTATCAAGTGCATCCAAATCCAGTTTAGCAATTGTATCACCTGCTTTAATTTGTTGACCTGCCTCCACTTCTACCGATAAAATTTTAAAATCAAAAGGCGCAACAATACTTACGGTCCCTTCAGGCCAGATTGTACCCGTACCAGTTATAGATTGTGTTAAATCACCAGTTTTCAATTCGCTGATTTGATAGTTTGTACTTACCTTAGCTTTTGATCTTCCAGTAAAAAAAAGTAGATATACTGCTGTACCTAATACTATAATAGCAACAGCAATAATAAGCACCCTTTTTATCTCCATTCTTTTTTTCATCCTATAAAACCCTCCTCGAAATAATTATGTAAAACTTAGATCTTTGACTATTTAAAAGACTTTTATTACCTTCTTCAGATTCTTTCCTATTGCCTATATCAATAATAGCTACCTAACCTTAAAATAATCTTAAAAGCCTATGGTTTTTTAAGGCTATTTCAAGTTTTCCATGATATAATTAAAATATTAATCGGGGGGGAATGATATGAGAATATTACTTGTAGAAGATGAAAAACAACTTGCTGAATCATTAGCGCAAATATTAAAGAAAAATAATTATATAGTCGACAACGCATATGACGGTGAAACAGGACTTGATAGCGCGCTATCCGATATATATGATATAATTATTCTCGATATAATGCTGCCTAAACTTGATGGACTGTCAATACTTAGACAAATAAGAGAGGGCAATATAAATACTCCAATACTTATGCTAACAGCTAGAAGCGATGTAAGGGATAAAGTGAAAGGACTTGACCTTGGAGCTGATGACTACCTTGCAAAACCTTTCTACTCAGAAGAACTCCTCGCTAGAATAAGGGCACTTTCAAGACGAAAAGGCGAATTTATACCTGATGACATTATCTCATACAAAGATTTAACATTAGATCTCTCTAATATGGAATTGAGTACAAGCAAAAACAAGGTACGTCTATCGCTTAAAGAGTTTGAACTCATGCAACATTTTTTGAGCAATCCTGATTCAATTGCGCAAAAAGAATTTTTAATAGTCAAAGTTTGGGGTTATGATTCTGATGCTGAATATAACAATTTAGAAGTATATATATCATTTTTGCGGAAAAAGCTAGTTGCCATAAAATCTAAAGTCAGAATAGTTACAATAAGAAATGTTGGTTACAAACTGGAGGCATAAATTTGTTCGATAAACTTCGAAATAAATTCCTGTGGTTTACCATGGGTATATTGACATTGGTATTTTTTATTATATTCACTGTCGTATTTATCTCAACCACAATCAAGGTACAACATCAGATAGATATGACACTTAATAACATCATGCATACCCCTAATCATAAAATATCGCTGCATGATCCCCTCTATACAAGTAGTATATCCGTTGAACTTAGTAAAGATGGGGATATATTGGATATTCGTTCATTTGTTGAAGTAGATATGCCAATACTTACCGAAACATTGAGTATAGTAACTCACAACAATAATTTTAGGGGTACAGTAACCATGGATGGTAACCGGTTTGCTTACCTCAAAAAAGACATGCCCTTCGGTTCAAAAATCGTATTAGTAAGCCGTACAATATACGATAATACAATTAATACCCTACTATTTACCTTTATTGTTGTGGGAGCTTTAAGCCTTGGAATATTATTTGTTATTTCATGGTTTTTTGCAAATAAGGCAATAGAACCTGTAAAGATGGCATTTGAACATCAAAAACAATTTGTAGCCGATGCCTCCCATGAATTAAAAACCCCTCTTACTATAATAAATACAAACTTAGATTTAATATCATCAAATGGAAATCAAACGGTAAACGAACAGCATAAATGGATAGGATATATATACACACAGGTAGACAGAATGTCAAAGCTTATAAATGATATGCTAATGTTAGCCCGCATGGATGAATATAAAATGATTTTTTCAAAAGTAAACTTTTCTGATATTCTAAATAATGCTCTACTATATTTTGAGGTTGCATTATATGAAAAGAATATAACTCTTGAGCAAAATATCTATGAAGATATCTATGTCTTAGGAGATACTGCATCACTTGAAAAACTTATATATATATTACTTGAAAATACCCTTAAATATTCACCAAAGAATGAAAAGGTATCTGTTACGCTTACACATGAAAAATCAAAACTTGTATTAAAAATTAGAAATACTGGCATAAGCATACCCAGTGAACATATTGATAAAATTTTTGACCGCTTTTATCGAGCTGATAGTGCAAGAACTCAAAAAAATGGAGGCTATGGACTTGGACTGGCAATTGCAAAGTCCATAACCACACAGCATAATGGTAAAATATGGGCACAGAGTATGCCTAAAAGCTATACTGAATTTATAGTTGAATTGCCAATAGTTTAAAACTTTATTGTATCATAATAACTATGCAGAAACGCCCTTTACTAATGTTATCCACTATATATCAATTCATATAAATCACCAAATAAATAGAGTATATACCTAAAACCTATGCATTAACCTTTATTTTGCCTTCTGCTTGGGGCGCTACCAATACTATCTTGTCACCTTCCATCTCTATTTTTATCTTATTCTGCCCCTTAAGACCTAGTATGTCTAAATATTCCCTAGGTATCTGTACCCTACCTGCCTTATCGACTACCGCTAGCTCTTCATGGGTCTCCTCTTCCTGATCCTGTATACCTTGAGACATATCCGCCAATTCCTGAGCATACGTTCTTTTCCTTATAAACTCACTACTGGTGCGGCCATCCCTTATAGCCACTACCCTATCTACCTTTTTAGAAAGCTGCCTATCATGGGTAACTATAACTATGGTAATGCCTAGTTCCCTGTTTAGCTTGCGAAATACATCAAGTATTTGAGATGCCGTTTTTGTATCTACTGCGCCAGTAGGCTCATCAGCTAGTAAAAGTTTAGGACTATTGGATAAGGCAATTGCAATTGCTATTC
This sequence comes from Xylanivirga thermophila, assembly GCF_004138105.1. Taxonomy (NCBI): domain Bacteria; kingdom Bacillati; phylum Bacillota; class Clostridia; order Caldicoprobacterales; family Xylanivirgaceae; genus Xylanivirga; species Xylanivirga thermophila. The sequence continues at coordinate 99,954 of NZ_RXHQ01000002.1, forward strand.
TCTGTTGCTCTCCCCCTGATAACTCACCTAACCTGCTATTCTTTTTATGGGATAATCCTACCATATCCAATAATTCTAAGGCCCTATCCCTTTTTACTTTACCTGTAAGCACCATAGGCAGTTCTATATTTTCCAGGGCAGTAAGATATGGTATGAGATTCCTAGCATTGTTTTGCCATACAAAACCGACGGTCTCTCGCTTATATCTTATAAGTGCCTTATCACCCATCTTTAGGAGATCCTTGTCATCTACAAATAATCTCCCAGCCGACGGTCTATCAAGTCCGCCTAACATATTAAGCAATGTAGATTTTCCACTACCGCTATTGCCTATTATGGCCATAAGTTCTCCCCTAGTAACGGTAAGATCCAGTCCTTGCAAGGCTACTACTTCAATGTCATTAGTCTTATATATCTTTACTAGATTTTCACATACTATCATGTTTTGTTCATTATACATCTATAATCTCCCCATCCTCTAAAGTAAATACTTTATCGGCCAATTCCATCATATAGGGATCATGGGTGGTCATAATAACCGTTAGACCTTCCTTCTCCACCAAATCCCTAAACACCTTCATAACCTGCAATGCCATGGCAGTATCCAGTTCAGCAGTAGGTTCATCTGCAAATATTACCTTGGGATTATGGGCAATAGCCCTCGCTATGGCTACTCGTTGTTGTTCACCGCCAGACATCTCCTGTGGTCTATGATCCATCCTCTTTTGGAGCCCCACAAATGTCAGACATTCCTCCGCCCTCTTTTTACGCAGTTTTTTATCATAATCGGATATTCTAAGCCCAAATTCTACATTTTCATATGCAGACATAAGTGATATAAGTGCTATGGACTGAAATACAAAGCCCATCTCCCGCCTTCTCAGCTCATCCCTTTTATGCTCAGACATACGTGTTATATCATCACCATCAAAAAATACATTGCCACTTGTAGGTCTATCCAAAGCGCCCAAAAGATTTATAAGGGTAGTCTTGCCCGATCCGGACCGCCCCCTTAATATGGTCAATGTCCCAGGATATATGGATATATTTACATCTTTAAGGGCATGCACAACCTGCCTGCCTGATATAAAATCTCTACATAACCCTTTGGTAGTGATAATAGGTGTATCATCCATCTATTTAGTCCTCCCCTAATTTTATAGCTTGATGAATTTTGATGCGAGATAGTAAATAACCAAGTATTATAAGACCAAGTCCCAATGTACAGGCCATCAGTATATATATTCTTATCCTATCACTAGCATACGAGATCACCCTAAATGGTGGTACCTGGGATACAGCACTATATGCCATTTGAAATAAGGGTACAAACATCCTACTGGCTCCAAGCCCTATAAATATTCCTATTACCATAGCTGCTCCAGATGTCAATAACTGTTCCCATACCATCATAAGTATAAGATGCTTTAAAGACAACCCCATACCCCTTAATATACCAAACTGCAAAGTTCTAGCACTTAATGAAAGTACCCAATATAATAGAAAACCTAAAAAGCATATTATGCCACTTATTATAAATCCAAGGGTCATTGAGCCATTTATGGCAAGCTGGGAAGGATTATTTCTAGCCTCTATAACCTGTTGTCCTGCATCTCTTAGAGTAAGGATGGGAAGCCCCTTTTCCCTTATATTATCATATACCTCACTGCTCTTTATCCCCTTATCAAGCTTTAACCAAACCTCATATGGTTCTAAAGCTATATGATCCTGGATGTATGATAGGTTTGCCACCACCAGCATAGGCTCCGTCACATCGGTTTTTGACCCATCTTTGCACGGATTCCAAGATGGCCAATAGTCGACTATGGCATACACGGTAAATACTGCTGCATTATTACCCTGCCATAAAATATTTATCTGATCTCCCGCCTTTATCCCATAGGCTTTGCTTATGGAACGTGATATAAGACAGGCACTCGGTTCATCTGCCAGTAAATTTAGATATTCATTTATATGATGCTTGAGAAGCTTCTCCCTAAACCATGCGGTACTTCCAAAATCATACGGCTCTATCCCCATAAGACGTATACCCTCTCCACTCTGTCCATTTGTTTCAATCCATGCATCATCCTTTATAAATACCTTGGCCGCATGCTGAACTCCAGACAATTGGGTATAGGGCAAAAATGGCGGTTCTGCAAACTGCACCTTTTTGAAATCCTGATCTTCTTTTTGCATGGCACTTTTGTCCGGATCCTCCCCTTCAGGCTTAGACAAACCCTCTGATATAGGGGCATCACTTTGCCAAACTGGCTTGAGGGCCATGTCACATCCTACATCATACATTATCCTTTCTTCTATATTCTTATTTATTGTACGTGCTGCAGTAGCACTGAATAAGCCTATGGATAAGGTCATTATAAGGAATACCATTAAAAAATGATAATTTCCCGATGACCTACCAACCTGTATCAAAGTATTGTAAAGATGGGCAGGCCATATACTTTTGCCTAGCCAGTATATAAATTTTATTATAAACGGATACAATCTTATACATAAAAGTCCCGCACCCAGTATAAACAAAGCCGGTATAAAAAATAAAAGGGGGTCAACTGATATATCACTGCCTGATATGCCAGTCATATATAACACATTTTGTCTTTGGGTAAAGGTATAATATCCATACCCTGATATGCCAAGGAGTATAAAATCTAATCCAAATTTCTCCCAAGGCATCCTATTAGATCGCCTTGAAATATTTCTTTTGTAATTTACAATACTCACCTTGCTTGCAAAATAAGCTGGAATTATTATTATAAACATAGATATCACTATAGTTATACCAGCATATATATATGCCTTCTTACCTACAGTTACAGGCAATGCCTTCCTTTGTACGAATTCTAAAAAACCACTGGAGGCACCAAGTACCTTGCATAGTAAAAGGCCCACCCTAGGTCCTATTATAAAGGCAATAATACCTAATATAAGTCCCTGAAGCAGATACCCTAATACTATTTGCCCCCTGGTCGCACCCCTACTGGATATAAGGGCGATTTCATTTTTTTCCCTATCCATAATAAGTTTGCATACCATGAATAGGTATAAAAACAGCATGACGATTACAGGTACATTAAGAGCCCACATCATTATGCGCAATTGTCTTTCCTTGTTAAAATATGTACCTATTATCTTTATAGTAGGTGCATCAATATATGCATTTTTATATATACCCCTGATATTTTTAACATTTTTGTTATGGCCACCTATTACCTTGGATAGGTTATCCAAGGTAAGCATATGATAGTCAAATGCATAATACCATCTGGCGCTTTGAAGTAACGTAACAGGGGATCTTTTTACAAAATCCCGCTCCATAAGATTTTCAGGCACTAGAAGGCTCTCGCTAAAACTCTGTGGTGTGAGAAAAGTCCAATATGGATCTGATTCATCCTTTACTGTAAATACTCCTACTGGTTTTACCCTAATCGGTTCCATGCCCTTCATGCTTAGATCTGATACTACAAACACCTTGTTTAGCACTATTTTTAGCTTGTTAAGGGCAATTTCAGGGATCAATACCTCATATGCCCCATCTATCTTCTCTTTTTCAGGCAATTTTCCATCTATGAGTGTAATATGATCTTCTATATCGCTTAATGATTGCAAACGGACATATCTACGTCCATCAGGATCATCTGAATTGCCCATTCCTTCCCTTACCATAGCACAAACATCTGTAGAATAGTTAAATTTTTTCGCTAATACCGACAATCCCAGCCTTTGTGGCAACGTATCCTTGGTATATACATCTATCTCCATAAACTCATCAAACCATTTTTGATACAGTCTTTGAACCTTATCATTTTCATAAGGTATCTCTCCTTTGTCCATAGCATCCCTTACAGCGTCGTTTATAGGTTGATCATCCAAATGCATGGATACCAGATAACCACCTGGAAATCGTTCTTTTTCTAGCTGATATTTTTCCAATTCCTTTATAAGCATCTTTTGCAATACACCGTTTGTGTACATAGGTATGCTGGTAATAAGGGCTACCGATATGATAAGTCCCAAAATGAGAGATGCTACCAGCCACTTATTCTTTAGCATTTTTTTAAAAACCATTGAAAATAGTGCCATATCTATCCTCCTCCTACCTTAATATTACCTTTTGTCCTTCCTCAAGACCTGAAATAATCTCTACTTCAGTAGGAGTCTGTATTCCTATCTCCACATCTAGCTCCTTTTTGCTTTCACCTTCTATTATCTGCACTGTGTTGCCACCCATATATTGCTTTAATGCCCGTTTAGGAATAACTAAAACACCTTGCCTGGTTTCTATAGGAATAGATATCTCCGCTAAATCCCCCATCTTTGCATCTTGGGGCAAATCTTTTACATCTATTATAATAGCATTTTTAAGAGACTCGTGGGCATCTTTTGGTATATTATCGGGAGATAATACTACTTCCCCAGTATATGCCTGTCCTTTAATGCGTATTTCCGCCTCCATCCCGGCTTTTACCTTATTAACATCATTGGATTGATAGTACACTCTCAGCTTTTTAGGATCCGATATGGTTATTATCCTCTTATATGCTTCCACCATGTCTCCTTCGCTTAGATTATCAACAAATGTAACCACGCCATCCATTGGCGCAATTAATAAAGAATTGTCCATTTCCTTTTTTAGATCATCCAGTAATAGCTTATTGCTCAATACATCTAATTTTGCCGATTCTATAGAATATCTATCCCCGCTCTCCTCTTTAAGCCTTGCAAGATTCAATTCTGCCTTTTTAAGGGCATATTCCTGTAGTTTAATACGAGTATCCAAATCTCCCGTATCTAATCTCCCCAATACATCCCCCTTTTTTACCTCTCTCCCAACCTTAGCATCTATATCTTTTAGCCTACTCCCTGATTGTTTAAAAAATAATGCCTTCTCTTCAGAAGCCACTAAATTGCCACTGCCTTTTACATAATTCGTAATATCCTTTTTTTGTACTTCGTATAGTTCATATTCTTCTCTTTTGGGTTTTACCAGAGGAGGTGCAAGGGCCTCTTCTTCTTCCGGTATAAAATTGCATCCAGATAAAAAGCTTATAAAAATGATGAGAATAAGTAATATACAAGGATTCTTATGCAATTGCAAATAATACACCCCCAATATATTAAATATTTTGTTCACTCAAATTGTAACATCATAGGATATATTTTTCAAGTAATATTTTCCAGAATAGGTATTCACACTTCCATTTATCCATAATAAAATTTTTATGTTTATATGTTTAATATTCTGAAAATTGGTTAATATAAATAATGTAAGTTACCCAAACCCCCAAACCCCTTACATAAAAGGCTCTCAAGTTTTTGAGGGCCTTTTTAATTTTCCAAATAAGTTGACCATTGACAAAGAAAAATAAAGCTATATAATAAAATTATGCCAGTGAAATTTTGTAAATATTTGAGGGGATGGTCGATACAATGGATGGTATACTATATGATGATTTTCAAACAACAGTTTCACAATTACTGACTAGACACAGGAGCATAGTAGACCTATTGTCAAAATATCAAGAGTCAAATGCACGTGTCAACAGGGCAATAGCCAAATCGGTAACCAGCTGTGGCTGTATAAGTATTAATGCACAACGTCAACAAATTCCAGACGATGCAACATTAGAACAACTACAACAATTTATGGATAGCCATATAGAAGGAGAGCTCTGTGATAACTGCCGAAGCATTATAGAAAAAGAATTGGGGAATAATCTCTTCTATCTAGTTAGCCTAGCTGAAACATTGGATATAAATATATATGATGTCATACTAAACGAACAAAAAGATTTGTCTACCTTGGGGAAGTTCCACCTAAAATAACATTCAATGCCTCTGAAACATTGTCAACACCGACAATGTTTATATTTTTATTTTGCTTGATACCCTTCAAGCTATCGCCGGGAATTACACATGTATCAAAACCCAGCTTTGCACATTCACTGATCCTCTTTTCTACCTGACTTATGCCCCTTACCTCTCCGGTAAGGCCTACTTCACCCATAACCACTATATTTGGCGGTATGGCTATATTTCTAAAGCTAGAGGCAATTGCAGCTATGACCGCCAAATCAGCTGCAGGTTCATCTATTTTAAGCCCACCTGCCACATTTACGTAGGTATCCTGATTATAAAGCTGCATGCCTACTTTTTTCTCTAGTACTGCCATAAGCAGCACCACCCTGTTATAATCTATCCCGGTAGACATGCGGCGAGCCATGCCAAAGGCAGTAGTACTGACTAGAGCCTGTATTTCCACCAGCATAGGCCGAGTGCCTTCTATACTGCACAATACTACAGAACCCGATACACCATTCGTTCTGCCGGAGAGCATAAGTTCAGAAGGATTTTGCACCTCTACTAAACCCCTGTCGCGCATTTCAAATAGCCCTATTTCATTAGTGGATCCAAAGCGATTTTTTACGCTGCGCAAAATTCTATATGTATGATGCCTCTCTCCTTCAAAATATAACACCGTATCCACCATATGCTCTAGAACCCTAGGCCCTGCAATGGAACCTTCTTTAGTAACATGTCCAACTACAAATGTGGCAATATCATTTGTTTTTGCTACATTCATAAAAGCAGCTGTACACTCCCTTACTTGGCTCACACTTCCAGGAGCCGATGACAATTGGGAATTGAATATGGTTTGTATGGAATCTATTATTAAGAAGGCAGGTTGTACCGATCTTATATGCTCTAATATGGTCTCCAAATTGGTTTCAGATATAATGTATATGCCTCTCCCATCCACATCTAATCGATTTGCCCTTATTTTTATCTGTTTAGTCGATTCTTCGCCAGATACATACAATACGGTACCATGTCTTTGACCTAGAATATTACATATCTGAAGCAGCAAAGTAGATTTTCCTATACCTGGATCTCCACCTATTAATATTAACGAGCCCTTTACTATACCTCCACCTAATACCCTGTCCAATTCATCAATGCCCGTTTTATATCGCTCCTCATTCTCTATGGATATATTATTTATGCTCTGGGGATGAGATGTGGAAAAAGAACCTATTCCTATATTTCTTTGAGCAGATTCAGGTTTTTGAATTTCTTCAACCATTGTATTCCACTGCTCACAGGAAGGACACTTCCCCATCCATTTTGGCGATTCATAACCACATTCCTGGCATATGAAAACCCTCTTTACCTTTGCCATAAATACGCCTCCATCGCTATTAATCATTAATATTAATATTATACCATAAACCCCAGTAAAAATATGAAAACACAAAAAAATCGAGCAAATGACAGATAAATAATCCGTCCTTTGCTCGATGAGGTTAGGAATTTAATAGCTCTTTTGCAGCATTATTGAATGTAAGCTTTCCTTCTTTTACGTCTACTAATACCTTATCCCCTACTTTTATCCTACCTGCAAGTATCTCTTCTGCTATATTATCCTCTAATAACCTCTGTATTGTTCTCCTTAATGGTCTAGCGCCATATACTGGGTCAAATCCCTCCTGAGCCATATAATCCTTTACTGCATCAGTTACCTCTATATGAATATCCTTCTCTTCAAGACGCTTTGCCACGTTTTTGAGCATTAAGTCTACAATTCGTCTTATGTGTTGCTGTTCTAGAGAATGGAATACTATAATCTCATCCAGTCTATTTAAAAATTCAGGTCTGAAGGTACGCTTTAACTCTTCAAGTACATTCTCCTTCATACGCTCATATTCGCCCTGTGCCCTGTCATCATCGACAGCAAATCCTAGGGTAGTCTGCTTTCTCATGGTATGGGCACCTACATTGGAGGTAAGTACTATTACAGTATTTCTAAAATCAACCGTACGTCCTTGGGAATCAGTAAGTCGTCCATCCTCCAATATCTGAAGTAAAATATTAAATACATCGGGATGGGCCTTTTCCACCTCATCAAACAATATTACTGAATAAGGTTTACGTCTTATCTGCTCAGTAAGCTGTCCCCCCTCTTCATACCCTACATAACCAGGAGGAGATCCTACCAAGCGAGATACGGAGTACTTCTCCATATATTCTGACATATCTATACGCACCATAGCATCTTCATCACCAAATAATGCTTCAGCCAAAGCCTTGCATAATTCAGTTTTTCCAACACCTGTTGGTCCTAAGAATATAAAAGAACCAATGGGTCTGTGGGGATCCTTAAGGCCTGCCCTAGCACGCCTTATAGCCCTTGATACCGCTTTAACCGCCTCTTCCTGTCCTATCACACGGCTATGGAGTATGGCTTCCATATTTAAAAGTCTCTCTGCCTCATCCTCAGTAAGCCTTACTACCGGAATACCGGTCCAACTGGACACAATATGGGCTATATCCTCTTCTCCAACTGTTTCACTATTGCCACCATTTTTCTTCTTCCATTTTTCCTTTTCCTGTTCTATTTGCTCCCTTACCTGTTGCTCTTCATCCCTCATCTGGGCAGCTTTTTCATAATTTTGGTTCATTACAGCTTCTTCTTTTTCCTTTTTTAAGTTCTCCAACCTATCTTCAAGCTCTTTTATCTTTGGAGGTGCTGTAAAAGCCTGCAATCTCACCCGAGATGCAGCCTCATCGATAAGATCGATAGCTTTATCTGGTAAATACCTATCCGTTATATACCTATCTGATAGATTAACCGCTGCCTCTATGGCCTCATCGGTAATACGTACCTTATGATGAGCCTCATATTTATCCCTAAGACCAAGAAGTATCTGCACACTTTCCTCTTTTGAAGGTTCACCCACCGTTACAGGCTGAAAACGTCTTTCAAGTGCAGGGTCCTTTTCTACATACTTTCTATATTCATCTATTGTTGTTGCACCAATAGCCTGGATCTCCCCTCTAGACAATGCAGGTTTTAGTATATTCGATGCATCTATAGCCCCTTCTGCAGCTCCCGCCCCTATGATGGTGTGCATCTCATCTATAAACAGTATAATATCATTGGCCTTTTTTATCTCTGCCATAACTGTTTTCAGTCGTTCTTCAAACTCTCCTCGATATTTTGCACCTGCCACCATGCCTGAAAGATCCAGTGTAACAAGCCTTTTATCTCTTAAAAGCTCTGGGATATTCCCTTCAACTATGCGCTGGGCCAGTCCTTCAGCTATGGCAGTCTTACCCACACCTGGCTCCCCTATTAGCACAGGATTATTTTTTGTACGCCGACTAAGTATCTGTATGACCCGTTGTATCTCCTTATCCCGACCTATTACAGGGTCTAACTTGCCTTCTCTGGCAGCATCTGTAAGATCCCTACCGAATTGATCAAGGGTTGGAGTATTACTCTTGCCCCTTCCACTTCGGTTGTTTGATTCTACGCCCTCCTCGCGAAGTATATTTATCACCTGTTCCCTCAACATCTGTAGATCTATCCCTAAATCTTTGAGTATTCTTATACCAACACCTTCACCTTCCCTTATAAGGGCTAAAAGAAGATGCTCCGTTCCTACATAATTGTGACCTAAATTACGTGCTTCATAAAAGCTAAGCTCCATAATCCTCTTGCTCCTAGGCGTATATCCAAATGATTGATCAAATTTAAAATCGCCCTTGCCAAGCAGTTCTTCTATCTCCTCACGTACATCATCTATATTTACTCCCTGCTGACTAAGCACCTGGGCAGCCACTCCCTGGTCTTCCCTAAGAAGTCCCAATAATAGATGTTCCGTTCCTACATAATTATGACCTAAAGCCCTGGCTTCTTCCTGTGCATATATGAGAGACCTTTGGGCCCGTTCTGTAAATCTTCCAAAAAACGCCATCTATATTTCCCTCCTTATAACTTCGAAAACATTTCTCGTACTATATGTGCCCTTGCCACATCCATATCCTCTACCTTAAGAGTTGACAGGGCATATTTCTGTATATTGGCCGGTTGAACCATTATCATAATCCTATTTATATCGTTTAAAGCAATGGCATCTATTTTCCCCAGAGCAATACCTAAACGTATTTGGGATATAAGTGCCATAAATTCTTTTAAATTCAGTTTTTGTGCATATCGTAATATGCCAAATGCACGCCATATGTTGTCATCGAGATCTACTCCATTTGCCTGAGCCAATGCCTGCCTAGTAGCCCTCTCCTTCTCTATTATCTGTTTGGCTACTATATTTATATTGTTTATTATCTCATGTTCTGATGGCCCTAAAGTAACTTGATTAGACATTTGGTATATATTGCCTAGCGCTTCACTACCTTCGCCATAAAGTCCACGCAAGGTAAGACCAATTTTAGATATTGTCTGAAGCATGGGCCCCATTTGACCTGCATATACCAACCCTGGCAGATGCATCATTACCGACGCCCTCATTCCTGTACCTACATTGGTAGGACAAGCAGTAAGATAGCCCAATCTTTCATCAAATGCATACGGAACATTTTCTTCTATAAGATCATCAATCTTATCCAACACATTCCAAGAATCATTGAGTGAAAATCCTGGAGTAATTGATTGCATCCTTATATGATCCTCTTCATTTATCATTATACTGATTTCTTCCCTATCATCTATCATAACAGCCGATATATCAGGTTTATCAGCCAGATCAGGACTTATAAGATGTTTTTCCACAAGAATATTTCTATCTAGGGGAGATAAATCCTTCATCACAATGGATTTAAAATGTCCGCTTAATGTGGAATTGGTATCCATTATACTTTTTTCTACGCTGTTTATTACATAACTTGCACCTTCCTGATCCAATGATGATGGAAATTTTACTCCCGATATGTTTCTGGCTAGCCTTATTCTGCTGCTTATAACCACATCACCTAAAGGTCCATCGTCTGTTATCCAGCTCATACCTGTCATCCCCTCTTATCCATTCTTTATCTGTTTTTCCAACGCCCTTATCTCGTCCCTAATGCGGGCTGCTTCCTCAAATTCTTCATGCTTTACTGCCTTATCAAGATTTCCTTTAAGTTCTTGGATCTTACGCTTTAGGCGTAGATCAATCCCCGCCCTTTTAGGCACTTTACCATTATGCTCAACTCCCGCCTGCATCCTTTTTAAAATGGGATCAAGATCGGTTTGAAACTGTTTATAGCAATCCTCACATCCTAGCCTGCTGGTCTTTTTAAACTGGGCATAATTCATACCACAGGTATTACATTTTTGCATATCTTCTTTGCCTAAGGAAGCAGATGAATTGCCCATATCTAGAAAACTAGCTAATAAGTCGTTTATACTAAATGGTGTAAATACGCTTATATCCCCTCTTTTTCGAGCACATTCCTGGCATAAGTACAAATCAGTTCGCTGATTATTTATTACCTTTGTGAGATGTACAGTAGCCGGCCTTTTATTACAATCTTGGCATAACATCCAAATCCCTCCTCTTAGATTATAATAACCATATCTATACCAGTATACACACTAATAAAATAAAAATATTATTCATTATCACTACTTTGAAAGGCCAATATGGCAGTAAGCATGGATTTCAATATTCCAGCACGTATATTGTCCTTTAATGAAGAAGGCAGGGCTATAGCCTTGTCCTGAAGGGCATATTTCATCAAAACAGCTTCCCTAGGCGTAACTATCTCCTTTTCTTCCATCCTGTCTATTATATTATATGTCTCCTGTTGAGAAAGCTTAGCACCTATACGGTTGGTTATAAGATCTAATATATAATCATCATCCTCTATGTCCAAATGGATAATCCTTATATAACCACCGCCTCCCCTTCTGCTCTCAATATAGTATCCCCTGTCTAAAGAAAAACGGGTAGCTAATACATAATTGATTTGGGAAGGAGCACATTCGAAATAATCTGCAAGCTCATTGCGCTGAATCTCAAGCTCCCCATTGCTCTCTTCCAACAATACTTTTAAAAAATCCTCTATTATATCGCTTAAACGTGCCATAATACCACCTCTCTGTCCTTGACCTTCTTTGACCTTGTTTTATATTATATATCCTTTTATAATTAAAATCAAGCTACTCATCAGCCCAATTATCGATAGCCCATCTTATAATCTCCCAATCAAAGCCACGCCTTGCCATGGCCTGTCCCACCTTTTGCCTACGCCTTCTATCATCCAAAGAAGTATATTTTTTCATATATTTATCCGCTAATTTTTTTGCTTGTTCCTTTTCAGTATCTTCATCCATCGTATCTAGTGCTAATCTAGCTATTGTATCTGGTATACCCTTTTGCCCTAGCTCATACATGAGCATCCTTTTACCCTTAGGCTTACCTACAATGGAATTTTTAATCCAAGCAACGGCATATTGCATATCATCTACCAAGTCATATTCCTTAAGCTTTTCTATTGCATAATCTATAGATTTATCATCAAATCCTTTACCCTCTAAATACTGGGTTACTTGCTTCTCTGTATGCATATTATGGGAAAGATATCCTAAAGCCCTGTCAAAGGCCTTCTTCCGATTATTTTCGGCAACCATCTTTTTTAAGCTATCCTGGTCAACTTCCATGCCTATTTTAAGATTGTATCTTACTATCAATTCATCCTGAATTGAAAATGCAAATTCATCATCTATATAGATATTATACCATTCCTTATGCCTTTTTTGCGCCCTTATATCGGTTATGGATGACATCTAACCACCCTTTCTAATATATCCATACCCATATAATACAATATTTTAATCCTTATTGGCAAAAACTTAATACTTTTTTTATAATAAAGTCATGGTATTGAAAGGATTTATAGGTATAATATGAATATAGATGTATTGTTATTAGATCAAAGGAGGTAGAAATATATGACAAAGCGATATGGAATCTTAACATTATCCATAATACTGCTTTTTACCATATTGGCAGGGTGTGTGAATCAAAAGGTAATGCGTTCTCCTGGGGCAGATATAGAAAAGGTAGAAATCAAGGATAATGAAAAGCAAACAAATAATGAAAAGGATATTGATGGGGAAAACAAAGATAGTAATGAAAATAATGACTCGATAAAGAGGCTGACTGGATTGTTTCCATATAAAGAAAACTACCATTGGACATACGATGGTTCGGTAGAATATGGGCATAATATGACGCTAAAAACTATTGAAAAAAATAAGGACAGCGTAATTTATAAAATTGAAGGCAAAGTAGATGATATGTCAGACGGAGAATCTAAAAATGACTTTTCATTCGAAGCAGAATATATTATAAACTCAAATACGGTTATACAGAAGAAAAAAGGTAATATGCTAATGGATACCTTTGATGAGATGGAGCTTATTCGAACGCCCCTTGAAAAGGAAACTAAATGGACTCAGAAGGTAAAAGATAAAGATGGAAATATAATAGAATTAGAATCTTCCATTGATGATGTGAAATCTGAACAGGATAAAAAAATATATGTTGTCACGTATAAAGACAAGAACAGTGATTATTATGAAAGGCGGGAGATAAAAGAAGGGGTAGGCGTAATATCCTTTGAAAAATTATATGTGGATCCAAAGGATAAAAAACAAAATTTCACAATGGGATATGGGCTATATTATCCTATGACTGGATTTAGCGAAAAGGTCGAAATCAATAAATATCTCCCGCCCATTGATAAAGAGCTAGGATTCTTTGGATATGCCGAATATGGCCATAATGGTAAGCTAACAAAGGTATCTGCAGATCAAGAAAAGGCAGTATACCAATTTAACGGGGTATATGATGACGGCGTAGGTACCCCAGATAAATTTGAAATACAATATTCCATAGACTATACAAAAGGTACCATAATGGAAAAGGTATTATCGAATGAGCGCACTAAAAAAGATGAATTAAATTCTAAACTAAATGAATTAGTAATATTAAAACTTCCCTTTGAAAAGGGAAATACCTGGGAACAAGAAATAAAGATAGATGGAAAAACACATAAACTAAAGGCTACTATAGAAGAGGCTGATGGTCAAAGAATAAAGGTTAAGTATACCGTTCCTGACACAAAAGGTTATTACAAAGATACTTATATTGAGACACGTACCTTTGAAGCTGGATATGGATTAATAGGATTTTCAAATCTGATGCCCGGGGATTTAGATATTAGCAATGAAGATGCAAAGGATAATGAAAAACTGGAAGATGCCATTATAAACCATTCATTTGGCTATTCTCAATATAAAGAACAGTAAAATTAAAATGGAATAGGGTTTAAACCCTATTCCATTTTAATTTTGAAACGGTGGCGGTGGCCCAAAAAACTGATAATAATCAACTTTTATTCTTCCATTATACAATTTGCGCTTCTTACTGGCTTTTCTACCAAACAACCGTTCAAAGCCCTCATGTGCAGTTAATACATATATAGACCAAGTATCAAATTCCTTAAATACCTTACCCATATTGCGATAGAGTTCCTCTACCTCCCATCTCTCACCCAATCTTTGACCATAGGGAGGATTACATATTATACATCCATATTTTTTACTGGAGCGTAACTCCTCAACGGGTAGCTTCTGGAAAAAAACACAATCATCTACTCCAGCTAAAGTTGCATTATGTCGAGCTATTCTTAACACTCTCCCATCTATATCGGATCCAAGTATCTTTATATCTCCATCTCTTTTTATACTATCCTCTGCTTCCATTCTAGCATCTTTCCATAATCGATCCTCTAACCAAGGCCACTTCTCACAAATAAAGGATCTATTAATACCTGGAGCCATATTTTTGCCTATCATAGCTGCCTCAATGGGAATAGTACCAGAACCACAGAGGGGATCAATAAGCAATCTATTCGCATTCCAATAACTTATCTGCACAAGTGCCGCTGCCAAAGTCTCCTTAAGTGGTGCCTGACTGGCCAGCTCTCTGTATCCCCTCTTATGCAGACCTGGCCCACTAGTATCTATAGTCAAAACAGCTATATCTTTAAGCAAAGATACCTCTATAGGAAAAACCGGTCCATCCTCTTCAAACCACTCTTTTTTATATTTAGTCTTTAATCGCTCTACTATAGCCTTTTTTACAATAGCCTGACAATCTGGTACACTCATAAGCTTTGACTTTACAGCCTTACCCTGTACAGGAAAATTTGCATCTATCGGCAACATATTCTCCCAAGGAAGGGCCTTGGTACCCTCAAAAAGCTCTTCAAATGTAACAGCAGAAAATTCACCCATCTTTATGAGAAGTCTATCAGCTGATCTTAGCCATAGATTACATCTACATATGGCAAACAAGTCTGCTTTAAAAGTAACCTTTGCATTCTCTATCTTAAGATCATTATATCCTAAATTTCTAAGCTCCTTGGCCACAACCGATTCCAGACCGAAAGTAGCAGTAGCTATAAACTCAAATTTACTCATGCCCATTTAACACCTCAGTTTTAATTTTGTCCATTGTTACTTGCATTATTATCGTGCAACACCTGGTCTATTACTATAACTAATGCCAATATAAAGGCATAATTTTCTTTATCCATGATAGCTACTCCATAGGTATCGCTCCATGAAAGCCACTTTTTAGACACTTTTGCTACTTGCCTACCATCCTTAAGCACAGAAAAATCCATGCAAAAGAAATCACCCTCTATGCTGTAATTCCCCACATCACTAAATATACTGAAACTAGGTCTAAAAAAAGTAAACTCTTTTTTTACTTTAGCCATGGGATTGCCAATATAATATATATTATATTGGGGTAGAAGATGAAATAATTCCTGCTCAATATATATGAGCTCCCGCCCGGACATATCATACATACGCAGCTTATTACCAAAGCTAAACACCTGTCCCCTTACTAAAAAACAATCATTCCCATGATCATCTTTTATGGTAAAATCATCTCCCAAAGCAAATATCTTTTGCCGTACTATAAATCTCATACACTCCCCCATTTCTATTGGTAAAAAAACGATGCCTTTTGGCATCGTTTTTTATCTAAGCAGTTGCGAATATCTCTTCAAACTCTTCTCTAGTAAGTTTTTCTTTTTCAATAAGAGTTTGCGCCACTTTGTGTAGTTTATCTATATTTTCCCGTAACAGCTTCTCAGCCTTCTCATAGCCTTGCTGTACAATATTTTTTACTTCCTTATCAATAACAGCAGCAACATCTTCACTGTAATTACGCTGTGTACCAAAGTCCCTGCCTAAAAATACTTCTTCATGCTTATTACCATATGATATGGGGCCTAATGTATCACTCATACCATACTCAGTAACCATCTGCCGGGCTATTTTAGTAGCCCTCTCAATATCATTTGAAGCACCTGAACTTATATCATTTAACACTAGACCTTCCGCTACCCGACCGCCTAATAGCTGAGTAATAGTCTCTAACATCTCAGTTTTTGATATAAAATACTTATCATGTTCAGGCAAAGTCAAGGTATAACCTCCTGCCATACCACGGGGTACTATGGATATCTCATGAACTGGATCTGCAGTAGGCAAAAGTTTTGCTACCACCGCATGCCCAGCCTCATGATATGCCACTAATTTTTTATCCCTATCAGTAATTATACGGCTCTTTTTCTCAGGACCGGCAATTACCCTATTTATAGCCTCTTCAATCTCAGGCATATTTATAGTTTGCAATGACTTCCTTGCAGCCAAAAGAGCTGCCTCATTCATAATATTTTCAAGATCTGCACCTGTAAATCCAGGTGTCCTCTGGGCTAATACCTTAAGATCAACATCCGGTGATAGGGGCTTGCCTTTTGAATGTACCTTAAGGATAGCTTCTCTTCCCTTTACATCGGGAACACCTACTACTACCTGTCTATCAAATCTACCAGGCCTTAAAAGCGCAGGATCCAATATATCTGGTCTGTTAGTAGCTGCTAGTATTATTATGCCCTCATTGGTAGAAAATCCATCCATCTCAACAAGCAACTGATTTAAGGTTTGTTCTCGTTCATCATGGCCGCCACCCAAACCAGCACCACGATGTCTACCAACTGCATCTATCTCATCTATAAAAATTATACACGGAGAATTCTTTTTTGCTTGGTCAAATAAATCCCTAACCCTTGATGCACCAACACCTACAAACATCTCTACAAAATCAGAACCGCTTATTGTAAAGAACGGCAC
The DNA here is from genome assembly GCF_004138105.1 of Xylanivirga thermophila. Lineage (NCBI taxonomy): Bacteria > Bacillati > Bacillota > Clostridia > Caldicoprobacterales > Xylanivirgaceae > Xylanivirga > Xylanivirga thermophila. Next base: position 116,974 of record NZ_RXHQ01000002.1, read on the forward strand.
TCCCGCCTCTCCAGCTACTGCTTTTGCCAATAATGTCTTACCGGTTCCAGGAGGTCCTACTAATAAAACACCCTTAGGTATACGTGCACCCAACTCGAGATATTTACGTGGCGTTTTTAAAAAGTCTACTATCTCCTGAAGCTCTTCCTTTTCTTCATCTGCCCCTGCCACATCATCAAATGTTACCTTTCGCTTATCAGGCGTACTCATTCGGGCACGGCTCTTACCAAAGGACATTACCTTATTACCTCCACCTTGAGCTTGCTGCATAAATACAGCCCAGAATATAACAAAAAGTATTATAAGTACTGCAAATGGAAGTATGCTAATCCACCAAGGTGCTTCCTGTGGTGGCTGTATATCCCAATCAAAGCTAAAATCAGCAGTAACAATCGTCTCTGGAGTTTTACCCTTTTCCTTGTTACGAGGTTTCTCCGCCTCTATAGCCTTCACATCATTAACGAACGTATCACCTGGTGGAAGATATGATTGAAAATCATATTTATCCGGAAAACTGCTCTCAGGTATACGGGAATTCTTCCTTAATCCTATGACAGTACGGTCAATGGTACGAACCTTGGCTATATTGTCATTTCTAATCTCTTCAAGCAGTCCCTTATAGCTTAGTTTTTCCTGTTGAGTGCCTATATCAAACATTGTAACTACAATGATAATTGTAATCAAAAGGATAAGATAAAATCCTGGGCCCTTAAAAAATTTGCGCAATCTTAGCCCTCCTTCATTTTTAAATATACTACCGTAGTTTGTAATTTTATCATATTTTCATGTAAAAAGCAATAATATTTACTTTTTATAAATTGCTGGATCAAGTACGCATATATGTGGTATATTGCGATATTTCTCTCCATAATCCAGACCATATCCTACCACAAACTCATCTGGTATATCAAAACCTACATAGTCTACATTTACCGGCACTTCACGTCTAGAAGGTTTATCAAGGCAACAGCATATCTTTAGACTATTTGGTTTTCGAGATTTGAGATTTTCCACCAAATAATGAAGCGTAAGGCCAGTATCTACTATATCTTCAACTATGAGCACATCCTTGCCTTCTATCTCCTGGTCCAAATCCTTTAATATTCTAACTACACCTGACGAATGGGTAGATAATCCATAACTTGAAACCGCCATGAAATCCATACTAAGTGGTAAATCTATCTCCTTTACAAGGTCGGATAAGAATATAACCGCCCCTTTTAAAATACCTACCACTATTAGATCCTTATCACGGTAATCCTCTGTAATCTGTGCACCTAACTCACTTATTCTCTTTTTCAAAGTAGGTTCGTCTATTAGTACTTGCCCTATTTTTTCCACTTTTAATACCTCCGACTCTTTAAACATTCATATTATGATTATTAACCATTTTTGCTTCCAATGCAACAATATTTTGGGTACCTTTTTGTATTCTAGCACTATTGCTTATCTGATAGCCAACAACCCACAATATATGCTGACCACTTACCACCAAAGGCACTTTTGATCTTTGTTCCCTAGGTATCTTTCTGTCTATAAAATAATCTTTAAGTTTTTTACTGCCCTTCATCCCCAAAGGGTTGAATTTATCTCCTTTAAGCCTATTACGTATTATTAAAGGAGGTGAAATACTATCAGCATCTATATACACATGCCAAGGGCTACATAATCCTTTATTCATTTCAGGTACCCGCTGTGCCGATAGCATCATGCCAATTTCCTTTACAAATATCTCGCCAGGAATATTGAGTTCATATATAAAAGGTGGTATACAGACCTTCCCATCACTTACACCTTTTCGTAAGACAAAAAAATTATACTCCTTAATGGCCCTTAATTCTAAAGGCAAATGTATAACAGCCCCTACCTGTGAACATCTAACCAAGTCTATTATTGAATCAATATGTCTCAATTCCAAAACATAATCCCTACCCATTAGATGCATGGCAGCCAGCCTAATCATTCGCCTCTGAATTGCAGTTGGCATTTGCAAAAGAATATCCAAAGGCAAACGTATATCATTGTCCTCTACAATAGCCTGCTTAACAAGCTCCCCACGTGCATAATCCATTAAAAAGTCATCGTCATCAGCTGCAATGTGCCCCATTCGAATCAAAGTGTCTGTAAAATTAGGATTAAAATTCTCTTGTATATATGGAATAAGCTGATGTCGAATGCGGTTGCGTGTATATTTTATATCATCATTGGTATAATCATGTCTAAAACATATATCATATTCTTTACAATATTCCTCTATTTCCGCCCTGCCTATCTCTATAAGGGGCCTTATAACATGTTCATCACGAACTGCTCTAATACCAGCTAATCCGTTAAGCCCACTCCCCCTTATGATATTGTGCAATATTGTCTCTGCATTATCATCCTTATGATGGGCCAAAGCTATCCTATTTGCACCTGTATCATGGCAAACCTCTTCAAAAAAACTATAACGTACCCATCTCCCTGTCTCTTCTTCAGACATATGCCATTTCTCTGATAAAGCTGGTATATCCGCCTTTTTCAAAAAAAAAGGGATGCCCCATTCTTTAGATATCTGATGCACAAACTCAGCATCCTTATCAGCATCCTGCCCACGTATACCATGATGTATATGCGCTGCACATACCTTGATATCAAGATATTGCTCAAACCTTTTAAGTATATGTAATAAAGCCATAGAGTCTGCCCCACCTGATACACCGACAACTACATTATCTCCTGAGCATAGCATATTATATTTCTTTATAGTATCCAAAACCTTTTCTAGCACGACACCACCTCAATAACCCGAATACCATTATTTTAGCCTTTTTGACGATTTTTTTCAATAGATTTACGTAAAATAGTCTATTTTGTTGAAATTATACCGGCTTCCATACCCTGCTAACCATAACCGTCATATCATCCAATGCCTGCCCACCATTTTGTCCTAGAGCTATATCCATTATATAGTCCGCCATCTCTTGGGGGTTTTTGGTATCAAGGGTACAGATAATATTCTTTATCCATTCTTCGCTATAGCCACAATTATTTATAGCATCCATAACACCATCTGTCATCAATATTATCATATCTTCATCTTCTAGTGTCCTTTTTTGAGTACTTACTTCTATTTGATCTAGTATACCTATTGGTAAATTTGGTGCTTGTATGGTTTCAACTTCACCATTTTGTTTTATAAAGGAAGCAACGCCACCAATTTTTATAAAATCAGCATTTCCTTCTACAAGATCGATTATACACATATCTGCAGTTGCAAACATTTCATCCTGTGATCTTAGTAATAAAATGGAGTTTATGGTCTGAATCGTTAAATCTAGATCAAAACCCACTTCTAAAAAATTCTCCAAAAGTGATATTACTGCACTGCTCTCCAGGGCTGCCCGCTGGCCTGACCCCATACCATCACTAAGTGCCAATAGATATTTGCCATTATCTATATCTATAAATGAATAACTATCACCACATGCATCCTTAAAATCCTTTGTACGCCTAGCTACACCTGTAGTTATTTTAAATTGTTGGGTTTCTAGCAATTCTAATGTACATTGTCCATTCCCACCATATACACATTCCCTTGATTTATTGCTCATGGATCGCCCCATCACGCGGGATACAATCTTCTCCACCTGTCTTAAACACTCCCGCCTTCCATTGCAAGCTTGCTTCGTTATATTCACCTGCATCTTACCATCTGACTTTTCTATTACAAGTATATCATAAGCTCGTATACCATTCCTATCCAATTCAACATACAACACATCCTCCAGCTCTTTTTTAAATCGTATATCTATATCCATATCAGCTGCCAACTCCGAAATTACATGGGAAACTCCTGAAAGCTGTTGGGCTACTAGTTGTCTGCATTCTGATATCTTATTCTGCCATCTTAAATTTGAGCTATAGGCTGCATATATTTTCCCTATCTCCTCTACTAACCGCCTTTTATATATGCATATATCTGCTAAATTTTTAGGTATATCATCTATAACTATGTCCCCATTCTTTTGTTCTGCCAGTGTCAATAACTCAAACATACTACTATATGTAGAATAAAAATTTTTATTCCAACACTCCCCATAAAATTGGCATCTGCTACAGACATCTTGAGCTAACACATCAAACAAAGCAGAGACATCCTGCTTTCCTATCATCAATTTAGTATCCACGATTTTACTAAAGGCTTTGCCCATTTGATCAAATACCCTAGAAAATTTATTTAACCTAGACACTGTAATCTGCTGCATGCGCTTTATATAATAATTCTGTTCCATAGTTCTAAAAAAGTTCGCATCCAAAAATTGTTTCAAATAATCCATAAATGATTTAGGAATTATAATCATTATAAAACAGGCTATTCCTATCTCTACAAATGGGATAAGGGTATGGGTAGATTTATTTACATAGAACGTAATAAGGGCATTTGTAATTACGAATGCTCCGCTGCTTCCGAGCCTTCCCAATTCATTAAAGGTGCCTGCTATAAGGCCACATATGCCCATACAGCCTAGTAAAAGGGTATCATACCCAGCTGTCATACATAAAACCAAACCTACTATAATACCGATGGCAGAGCCAATACCCGCTCCCCCAACATATGCGAAGATCAACACAAGGAGTATGGATAATGTACCTTTTATAGATATGCCAAAGATATGCATATCCCAAAGTCCCATTATAAGCAAGGATATGAATATACTTAAGGATATTACTTCTTCTCCCGATAGTATCTGTCTTCTACTAGGACCTAATATAAAGTTTGCTACATAACTAAATACATATACCATTATAAATGCTATTGTACCCTCCATTACCGCAACTATGACATCATATGTTAGCATAATACCAAATAAAATATGATATGCATAACTTGCGCTTAGGAGACTTATAAACGCACCTGTAGCACACCTTAATCTATTCATTTTTACCTTGTTTCGAATTAATTTCCCGTACAGTAATAAAAAGCCCATTGCAAACATATATTTAATTATAACCTTGTTAAATCCTTGACTTATAATTCCAAGGGTCGTAGCAACAAACACCGATATTCCACCGAAATAGGGCATAAAAGCCGCAGCTAAAGCAATGCCAAAGGGGGAAATGGCATTTAATATCACTACTCTTCCAATAAAAAAGCTAAAAATCAGCATTAAGAAATATCTCACTGCCCCCAGTTTTTGCAGCTCCTTCTGGACATTTTTGAAATACCTTTCCTTTGAAGTCATATTATGATCATACGTTTCCCGTTCTATCAAGTCTAACACCACCTACCAGTTTACATATTATTAACCTTTACAGAGAGGTAGTGCTATTATAGCAAACGGGTAATGCATTATTTGTCAATATAGGTTAGTAGCATAGAAAAACCGTGCGACAAAAAAATGGACATATGGATTATAAATTCAGTTATTATTATTCCTTTTGCTGATTTTTAAGCAATTCATAGTATTTTATCAAAAGTTTATCAAGTTTTTGGCTAATATCTATAACATCATAACTCAAATTATCACTTTTTTCTATAGAATCGTACAAACACCTCCTTAGGTATTCTATCTCCCTTATCACCTCTTCCATTTGACTTGACATATTACTACACCTCTTTAAGTTATCCTTTCCGGTATGTTAACACTATTTTTTAAAATATGGGGTCGAAATATGTAAAAAGATATTTAAAATTTTAAAAAATAAAAACCGCAGGATTTCAAAATCCTACGGTTTTTATTTTTTTGGTGGGCACAATAGGGCTCGAACCTATGACCCCCTGCTTGTAAGGCAGGTGCTCTCCCAGCTGAGCTATGCGCCCATATTTTTTTATGGTGGCGGCGAACGGATTTGAACCGCTGACACTTCGGGTATGAACCGAATGCTCTAGCCAACTGAGCTACGCCGCCATATGGTTGCGGGGGAAGGATTTGAACCTCCGACCTCCGGGTTATGAGCCCGACGAGCTACCTGGCTGCTCTACCCCGCGACATCAACCCGACGACGAAGTCTATTGTATAACAAGTACGCAAATAAGTCAATAGCTTTTTTGAATTTTTTTAGATAATCAAAGCACCCTCCAAAATATCCCTGTCGCTTACCCTTAACCTATCTATTTTTAGCCTTTCCATCACACATATAACTATATTGATGCCAGCTAGTATTATATCTGAACGGGAAGGTTGCAAACCCTTTACATGGCGTCTTTGGCTAGGAGATAGATTATATAAATCAGATAATATGCTTTTAATATCAGCTAGAGTCATTTCATGACCATGTACCCTTGCAGAAGCATATTCTTCCAACCCCTGGTGTATTGCCGCCAATGTAGTTATAGTTCCTCCTGTTCCTATAAGAAGATCCCCCTTTTTAATGTTCACGATATTTTTCAGGGTATCACGTATAAAACTGCCCATCTTAAACCATTGATATTCATTTATAGGATGATCTAACGGGAACATCTCCATAAGTCGTACAGCACCCAAATCGGTGCTATGCACATTTAAAAGTTCACCCTTATATCCTGACATAACCTCCGTACTCCCGCCTCCTACATCAATAAGCACAATAGTACCCTCAAAAGTCTTCCAATCCAGCGTACCACCGGCAAACTCTAAGTATGCCTCTTGTTTTCCACTTAAAACCTCTATATCAAAACCCAGTTCATCTTTTACCCTATTAAGGAATACGTCCCTATTTAATGCATCCCTTACTGCACTAGTAGCTATTAGACGTATATCAGAAACATTATTTTCATCTACTATATCTAAAAATTCTTTCAATGCATAAATTGTTCTTTGCATAGGACCGTCGCTAAGTTTTTTCGTATGCGATAGACCTTGACCTATGCGGGTAGTCTTTATATCCTTATAACATGGAGATATATTATATCTGTCTACATCAGCAATTATCAATCTAACAGAATTGGTACCTATATCTATTACTGCCTTTCTCTTCATAGTTTCCTCCAAAAGTTAAAACGCATTCTAAAAAAAGAATGCGTTCCACAATATTATTCATACCATTACTTATCCCCGAGAATAGCCTCTCTTCCGTTTGGAATCCTGGCTTCGCTTTATATCAGCCAGCTTTTCCTCGCTATCTCGCATAAATTTTGCAAGATTCTCTTCAAACTGCATCTGCTGCTGTTTTGCCTTGCGGATAGACAGGCTGATTTTACCACTATTATCAATAGAAATGACCTTCACCTTTACCTTATCATTTGGATTTAAATAATCGTTTATATCCTTTACATAAGTGTCTGCCACTTCAGATATGTGAACCATACCCGTTTGTCCGTCTGGAAGCTCCAAAAATGCTCCAAAACTTGTAATGGATGATACTGTACCTTCTACTATTTGTCCAACCGTAACTGGCATAGAATAAGGGTTCCTCCTCTTTTATTTTTTATCCTCAATGAAGACTATTTCGCCTTCTTTGACCCAACCTAATTTTTCACGCGCCATCTTTTCTATATATTTTTGGGATTTACTATATGATATTTGGCGCTTCAAATCATCATTTTGACCTTCTACCTGCGCAATTTCTGCGTTAAGGGAGTCCATCTTAGCATACTGATCCTGTATTATAAACTCCTGTTTTATAAATGTAAAGGAAAAATACACTAATATGGCAAGCACAATGATTACCCTGGTGCCTGGTTTTAAAGTATACCTTCGTCTTTTCATTTGCGCCCCCTCTTATACTATTAATCAATATGTACTTTATTATATTCGACGCATGAACTGAAATTCCTCTTTTTTTATAAAATTATTTATTTTTTTCTTCTTTTGACAGCAAACGTACTGGCCAAGCTATAATTTTTATTATAACAGTAAATATTTTTCCTATTACTTTAAATATTGAAATGATAAATTTCAAAATCCATGGGCTAAGGGTTATGGTATATAATAGCCAGCCTAGAGCCATTCCAATAAAATTAAAAAATCTAATTTGCCCATAATTTGTATAATAAAACACCATGAAAGCTAATACTGCTACAATTAGCCAGAATATCAAATCCATTATACCGGTTACTATGCGGTTGGGTTTAGCTCTATAGCGTATGGCTCTAAAAAAATCATATATTACTCCCATAATTATACCAACATAGACAGCGGATAAAAATATGTAAGCCTGATTTACAGTAGACATGAGCATATTAATACACCTCTAACGGAAGATCCTACCAAATAGTCCAGATCCCTTACCTCCCATAGCATTTTGTTCACTATATTCCAGTGCTATTATTTCGCCTTCAACCACTAACTGCCCTTCTTCTAAATTGAGCTTGCTAATATGCAGATCTGCCCCATGAAGAGTAATAAATCCCAGATCAGTAACCATAATCACACTGGCCTCATCAAAACTATCTACGTCTATAACCCCTGTTATGGTCACCTTTTCCCTGTTTTCTATAGATACACTGTGACTGCGGCCACGTATTATCTTTTTACCATCATCCAAATCCTTAACCATCTATTTATTCCCCCTTTTCGACACACTGCCTTATTTGATAGTATGATATACATTATAAAAATATGCATTAAAAGCCCCGTTTTTTATAAAAAACGGGGCTTTTAATGTACTACCATATGCGTGCAATAGAAATACCCTTAAAATAATAATTTATTATATCAGCTGCCTTTTTCCCCTCCTTTGCCATATAATATGCACCCCATTGGGACATACCTACCCCATGACCATAACCTCTACCTTTTATTATTATATTATTACCTTGTAATTGTATACTGTCTATCATAGTAGATTTCATAACTGTACTATCAATGGCTATCCTAAATTCAGCTGCAGCAACCTCCTCATTATCAAATAATAGGGTAATAGCACGACCTGACTTGCCCTTCTTGCCTATAACTACCTTAGAAAAGTCACCTACCGTCCCTCCTGCTTTTTTTATGGCCGATACAACATTTGACTTTGGAAATGTGGCAGTCCAGCTTCGTTCATCAGCAGGTACTGCAGAACCTGTGTCAGGCGATTTAACATTTGTTATATAGGGGGGATTTTTATATTTATAGTCTAGACCTTCCTTGGCATCAGCCGTCATTCCTGCAGCGCTGGAATGAAACCATGTCTTTGCAAAATCACCATTATATACTATTACCTGCCCCCTAGTATCTTGTACTGCTTTAAGAATCTTATCATCTACCCCTTCCTGATTCCAGGCCTGTGCCTCCTCTATATCGGTAGATACATGGGCATCCTTGCTATACTTTGAATGTCCCTTAGTTTTTATAAAATCCAAAACAAAGGTTCTGGCAATTATAGCCTGAGCCTTTATAGTTTCTTCTGGCCAGTCATTCTTTATTTCTCCTGCCACCACTCCCGCTATATATTGTTCAAATGGCATTTCCCTTATCTGCCCTTCTTCCTTTATATACACCTTTAGCTTAGGTTCTTCTCCATTTTTCCCCTTAATACCTGGAGGGAGTTTTGGAATTTTAACATTCTGTTTAGAAGGCTCAGTTCTTTTTTGCGGGGCTGGTTTTTTATTATAAGCACATGATGATATAATAAGCAGCGCTATAACTAAACATATGACAACTCTTTTTCTTCGTCTTTTCATCTATATTCCTCCCAATAAGTATTTTAACCTGCAAGCATATTTTGCACATAAAAAAATTCTTCATTCAGAGGAGTTAACCTCCCAAATGAAGAATCACAAAAGAATGTTAAAGTCCCCGATACATTTCGCCCGCTTCACCTTTTAAAGCATGTTCAGTTACTCTTAATATTTCATATTTCCTTTTTTGATCACCAAATTGTATCTCTATTATATCTCCCTCTTGAACGGCAGTTGACGGCTTTGCCACTTTCCCATTTACATATACTCTCCCTTGCTCACAGGCCTCATTGGCTACCGTCCTCCTCTTTATTATCCTAGACACCTTTAGGAATTTATCCAGTCTCATGCCATATCCCCCTTGTCCAAAAATATAAAGACCGGGGAATCCCCGGTCTTTAGAAATAGGTTATTTTACTGCATCTTTTAAAGCTTTACCAGCCTTGAACACCGGAGCTTTTGAGGCAGGAATCAATATTTCTTCCTTAGTTTGGGGATTTCTGCCCTTTCTTGCAGCTCTCTCGCGTACCTCAAAGGTACCAAACCCAACTAATTGTACTTTATCTTCGCTAGATAATGCTTCTGTAACTACTTCAACAAAGGCATTAACTGCCTTTTCAGCATCTTTCTTTGTTAACTCACTCTTTTCTGCAACAGCAGTAATTAATTCCGCTTTGTTCACGAGGTTAGCCTCCTTTAAAATAATTTAATAATTTTTAGATAATTTTTGACTATCTTAATACAGATACTCCAAAAACAACTTTACTCTAATAGCATATTCGCTATTTTTCGCTAAATTCCTCCTTTCAAACAAGTATTTTTTTAACTTTTTACATGTTTTTTTTATTAAGAAGGAATCCTAATTATATGATTACCATATTTTTCTTAGATTATACACAAAATCAGCTAAAATAGGGACTTTGCTTCATTCCATAACTCATCCATTTCATCGAGGGTCATTTCATCAAGTGATCTTTTGGCATGCATCTCCATATATTCAAAACGATTTATAAATTTCTCAACGGTAGAGGATAGGGCAATCTCAGGCTGTACCTTAAGAAACCGAGCAACATTAACCACAGCAAATAATATATCCCCTAGCTCAGCTTCTATATCATTCTGTTGACCCTGTTTATAAGCTTCTTTAAGTTCATCCAATTCCTCATCTATTTTCGCAAATGCATCTTTTATATCATCCCAATCAAAACCCACCAAAGCAGCCTTTTTCTGTACCTTATAGCTACGCATGAGGGCAGGCAGATTATTAGGAATATCCCTAAGTACTTGCGTATGTGTAGTAAATTCCTTTTCCCGTTTTTTTATGGCCTCCCAATTTGTCACTACTTCATCAGCATCTTTTACATATACATCTCCAAATATATGTGGGTGACGCCCAATCATCTTTTTGCATACCCCTGTAGTAACATCAATGATGTCAAATCTTCCCTGTTCCTTGGCTATCTGTGTATGAAACATCACTTGTAGAAGGACATCACCCAACTCCTCCACTAGTTTGTCATCATCTGCCTTATCAATGGCCTCTAAAACCTCGTAGGTCTCTTCTATAAAGCATTGTTTAAGGCTTTCATGGGTCTGTTCCCTATCCCATGGACAACCTCCTGGAGATCTGAGCTTGTCCACTATTTCTACCAGGTGCCATAGGTCAAATCTCTCTATTGCTTCTTGACCCACCTTGGGAATATAGATGCAAGAGGTATGATCATATTCCTTGAAAAGATCCAACTCGTGTAGTTTTCTCTCCAATATTTTAAGCTTCCCTTCCCCATCCTGATAGGTAATATATACCATCAAATGTGGCGGATAAAATTTTAATAGTGAAAGCTTTATATCACCAGCCAAAAGGTTATTCCAAATATTGAATATAATACTAGGCCGTCTTACGTTTATACAATGTTCATCAAAATCATCGGCCGATAAAACATTATAACCATCGAGGCTAGGCTGTGATATAGCAGCTACTAACTGAGCTGCATTTGTTATACCTGGAACTATATCTACATCTACTTCCCTGTCATTTAACAGTTCAAACACCAGTCGCTCTCCTATAAGGGGATGTCCCGGAACTGCTAACACCACCTCCTCATTTTTAACGGCCAGATCTTTTATATACTCTACCATTGCAGCATATACTTCATCGAAATTATCATATCTATCATATATATCGTCTAAAGTATAAAAATCTATACCCTTTTTTCGTAAAAATGGTACGGCACTATGATTTTTAGTACGCAGAACTACGCATTTAGCCTGACTCAACTTATCAACTGCGCCTAATGTAAGATGGCTTACTTCATATCCAAGACCTATAATAGTAATATTGTACCTCATGATAACCTCTTTCCTATTTTTACTCAATATCATTTTCTCCTATGCAAAATCCAACTCCGTCCATTCAGCCTTGTTTTTAACAGTTTCCAACATAAATATTCTACCATTAATATAGGCACTGTCAACTATAAGCATTTATTAATTTCAATTTACAATTTTAAAAATAACATGATATAAATAGTATAAAACTAAAGATTTATTAACTAATAACATAAAATAATATATGGCATAATTATTATATACACAATAATTATGCCATATCCATATTAATTGTAATACCAGTTATATTTTTTAATTATTTAATATTATTTTTCTACAATGACTTTATACTTTGAGATAGCACTTTTATCCAAATTAAATGCCCTAAAATCTGGATACTCAATACCAATACCAGAAAATTTATTTTTTTCAACGGTAAACCAGTGATACGTCAAAGTATCCCAATCAATTTTAGAAGTACTAAGAGCAGGATCTACCATAGGTATCACACTACCTTCCTTTACCAGCGCAATTCCGCACAACTCTCCGGCTGGAATAGTATGCCACCGTTCTCCCTCATAGCACTTTTTACTCAAAATATCCATCCATTTTCCACTAGGCAAATAAACATCACGCCCTTTAGCGTTATCTTCAAATAATGGAGCTACTAGTATATTATCTCCAAACATATACTGATCCTCTAGTTCCAGGCAATTTTTATCACCGGGAAATTCCAAGAACATGGCTCTCATCATAGGATAGCCCTTTTCAGCAGACTTAATACTCTGTGCATAAATATAGGGCATTAATCTATACCGGAAGTTTAGCTGCTTGCGGAACAATTCTAAGAACTCTTTAGAATAACACCATGGCTCCTTTGGCGGTGCCCCATGACAACGCATATGGGATGTAAAAATCCCCATAAAACCCCATCTCTTATAGATTTCTTCAGGACTTTTTTGTACAAAACCACCTACATCATGACTCCAATAAGTAAATCCTGACATACCAAATGAAAGTCCTCCACGGAGGGATGCCAACATTCCCATATTGGTATTCTCAGCGTCTCCTCCCCAGTGAAGTGGATAACGTTGGCTGCCTGCCCATGCACTCCTAGCCCAGATAACCGGTTCCCCAGTAACCTCCTTAATAATATCTGAAGCTGCCTTGTTATAACGAAGGGGATATAGATTATGTTCCAGCATACCTGACTTTCCAGAATGAAATACACCGTTTAAAGGTGCTGCCTCTCCAAAATCCACCTTAATAGCAGACACACCTAACTCCAATAGCTGCTTAAGTTTATTCTGATACCATTTTACCGCCTCGGGATTTGAGAAATCCAAAATAGCATCATCAGTAGGGAGTCTGCCATCGGAATTGACAACTGCAAATTCATTTTCTACAACCTCTTTATAGAGTACATTATTAGGTGTAAAATATGGCAACTGCCATAGGCAAATATGGTATCCATCCCCTTTTAAATCCTGAATCATTTTTTCTGGATCGTCAAATCGGGAATGGGAAAATTGGTAATCACAACGCCAATCATGCTCAAACCAGCCAGTATCCAAATGGATTACATCACAAGGAATCTCATATTCCTTAAGTTTTGCAGCAACTTCCCTGACCTGAGATTCGGATTCATATGTTATGCGACTCATCCACAAGCCAAAGCTCCATAATGGCGGGACCTGACTTTTACCTGTAATTTCAGTGTAACTTTCCAAAATTTCTTTTGGAGTACCAGCAATCACAAACAGATCTACATCTTCTTCACCAATAAAAATTGTTTGTGCCTCCTGGTAGTTATATCCAAAATCGAAAGTTACCGGGGCACTGGTATGTGTAAAAATTCCATACCCCCGTGAACTCATATAAAACGGAATCGGCTTATACATGTCCTGACTTTGAACACCATGGGCATCCTTTGTCCAGAGCACTACTTTTTGCCCCGTCTTATCCAGCTTGGTAAAGCTCTCACCACATCCATAAAAATGCTCATTGGGGAAAACTGAGAATGAAGCAGCTGCATATTTTTTTAAATCGCTAACCGTACGCACATAGGAAAATGGTAGTGGATTACAATTTAAAAGGCATTTCCCGTCCTCTGAGTTGAGGGTTTTTGTAAGAATTTTTCCATCTTTATCCCTTATAATGATGGAAAATGGACTAAATTTTATTTCAACCTCCAACGCCTTTGTCGTAAAGCGTACTCCATTTTCTATAGCTTCCTTTTTAACACTGTTAATCTCATTGTTATTTTCCAACATCAAAGAGTCATGATCATCTAAAGGAAGGTTGGAATAGGACGTATAGATACGAACTATATTTTCTGCAGGAAACGAAATTCGAATAGGGTAGGAAGGCGTGTCGCTATATGCCGGTGGAAATGCCCAGGATTGTGAATCTTCAAATGGACATGTATACATATTAAATGCCATTCTACCCTTTCGTTCATGACGGGTAAACTTGATATTTCCCATCATAGTATCTAAATTAAAATCGGTCATCTCGCTAATATTATAATAGGTATTGCCAATTGAGTAAAAATGCTTACTTATATCAATTTGTTGTCCCAAGTAGTCATAATTTTCTATCTTCATTTAAGCCCCTCCAATTACCTTGTACTTTATATATCTTTTCAAGTTAAATCTATTATTTATGATGATAATATTATTTCCAATTCAATCTAACCTTTAATGGCAGATGCAGTTATACCATCAATAAACCGGTTCTGGAAAAACAAATATACAATAATAACGGGAATAATCGATACCGTCGTAGCAGCAAACAAACCACCATAATCAGTTGAAAATCGACCATTGAACATTTTTAATCCAACAGAGAGCATCTGTTTTTTTTCGTCTGTAATAACAATAAACGGCCAGAGATAATCCTCCCATGCCCATAAAAATTGGAAAATTGCAATGCTTGAAATTGCATTTCGACACATGGGCATAACAATACGATGAAAAATATAAAACTCATTTGCTCCATCTATACGAGCCGCTTCCAAAATATCATCTGGAATAGTCATGCAATACTGTCTAAGCATAAAAGTTCCAAATCCACTGAAGAATGCTGGGACTATCAAAGCAATATAACTATCCATCCAGCCGAGCTTGCGTATAATGCTATATTTAGGAATAATGGTAACTGCCCATGGAATCATCATAGTCCCCATGATAAAACTGAAAATAAGATCCCGACCTCTGAATTGATATTTACTCAATACAAATCCACTAATAGTACTCGTATAACAGATTATAATCGTAACAACAAAGGATATAAATAAACTATTACCGAAGAATCTCATAAAATTAAAATTCTCATTCATGGATATATAATTTTCTACGGTAAAATTTTTAGGAATAAGCGTCTGCGTCAAAGCATTAATTTCAACATTACTTTTAAATGAGGAAAAGATCATCCATACAAATGGAAAAATTGTAAGAATGCCTAAAGCAATCAGTAATGCATTAAGCGCTACTTTATTTATTTTTTGTTTCATGACCGTTCCTCCTTCTAAGCTTCATTTGCATTCGTAATTTTAAACGAAAGGGCACTGAAAAACGCAATTACAATAAACATAATAAACGAAATAGCTGATGCATATCCAAAGTTATATTTTACAAAAGCCTGGTCATAAATCAAATAAGTTGCCAAAAATGTTTTGGTACCTGGCCCACCTTCGGTCATAACCATAACTTGTACATAAGATTGAAGATAGGTTATAATCGATGTTACCACTACAAATAGCGTAGTTGGTTTTAGTAAAGGTAATGTGATAAATCGAAATACCTGCCAGCTGGACGCACCATCAATTGCAGCCGCTTCAAAACAATCCTTTGGCAATGAATACAGGCTCGATAAAAATAACACAACTGCATATCCAAAGTCCTTCCATATGGTCATAAAAATAACACATCCCAATGCGGTTCTGGCATCAAATAGCCAATTGATATCAAATCCAAATGTCTGATTAATAACTCCTATTTGGGGATTAAACATAAATTTCCAAACAAATGCAACCGCAATTAGCGGTGTAACCGTAGGCATATAGAATACCGTACGATATAACATCTTATGTTTGATCAATTTGGAATATAATGCACAGGCAAGACCCAACCCCAAAATAACACGAAAGGATACAGTAAAAACGGAAAAAACCAATGTATTTAGCATGGACTTCCAAAATAGCTCACTTGTAAAAACATTTTTATAGTTTTCCCATCCTAAAAACTTAAAACTACCCTTTAATGGATTCCATTGATGAAAGCTTCCAATAAACGCTATAATAATTGGCAATATAACAAAGATCAGATTAAATGCTACTATAGCAAAAACCACGATGTTTCGTAGGGCTATTTCACTTTTACTCTGTAAACTCTTCTTCTTGGCAAACATGATCTCACCGCTTCCTAATCCATAATGCACTTAACAAATGAGCGGAAAGTATTCACTTCCCGCCCCTTTGTCAGTAACTAATCAAATCTATTTTGCATATTTATACATATCTTCAACGGGAGTAAAAGAAACTTCCTTCAAATCAGCGTTTATGCTTGCTTCAGCTTCCTTTAATGCATCCGAAATACCCATATTATTGTAGAAAATATTTTCGCCTGCTATTTTAAGATTATCTTCCAAAGTAGATGGCATGGCACCTGGCCAGATATATTTATCAATATTCGGTGCAAGTGCACTCAAAACCTGATGGTTCTTAACTTCTTCACGATCAGCTAATGATAATTTAGTCGGGAAGCAGCTTGCCTGCACACTATAATCCATTAAGAAGTCATCATTGGCTAGAGAAAATTTAACAAAATCCTGTGCAACCTCCATCTGTTCATCTGATATATTCTTGTTTATACCAAAGGAAGATTCACCATTATAACGGTTATATGCATAAACATCATCAACATCATCAAATTTAGGAGTTTCAATAACGCCAAAGTTAATATCTGGATAGGTATTCTTCAAATTTTCATGGTACCATCCCCACATTGCTACCATAGCACTCTGACCTTGTCCAAAGCTCTCGCCGCAGTCAGTCCCAAAATCAGGTGAGCCTACACCATCAACCTCATACATATCAACAAATGTTTTGATAATTTTGTTCATTGCATCATTATTGATGTTAGCCGTTCCATCTTCATTAAAAAGATTCTGTCCATATTGATAGTTCAATCCTAAAATCATCTGGTTAAAAGTTCCGTTAAAATTAAAACCTGCTTGTTTGAATGTATCTCCGTCTTTAATAGTAAGTTTTTTAGCAACTTCAGCAAGTTCACCCCATGTAGTCGGAAGATCTGCATCTGTCAATCCTGCTGCTTTCCATAAATCTTTGTTGTAATAAATATTTGAAGTCATCATAGCAAAGTCTATATAGTAGATTTTATTGTCAATTAAATGTGAGTCTACGTTCAAAAAGTCAGCTTGTAATTCCTTCAATGGAATATCATATGGAGCCATGTAATTGATAAGATTGTCATGATAGCTATTGTGTATTGCAAATAACGCTGGACCATTGTTCGATCCTAAAGCAAGTGGGAGCTTTGTCCAATAATCTGACCAAGGTGTCTCAATAATATTGATAGTTACATTTGGATGTATTTTTTGATATTGATCTACTAAATCTTGAAACATGTCAATAAATGACCATGCCCAGAAATCCACCTTAACAGGTTTACCACCGTTTACTAAGTGATTGGGGTCATACTTCATATTCTGTCCCATAACTTCCAGTCCTTTGTCTGCCTTTGTCTCTACCTTGCCTGCATCTGCACTAGAATTATCATTCCCCTTATCCGATGTGCCACATGCTGTTATTGTAAATAACATTACAGCTACTAATAGGGTCGAAAGTACTTTTTTAAACATTCCCTTTCCTCCTAAGCAATTAAAATTTTTTAAATAAGAATTGATTTACGGAAAACATTCTAAAGTATCTGAAAAAACCATTGAAAATATTGTATATCTAGTTAAAAAATATAACTATGTTCCAAATTCAGCTGCTAGAATGTTATCCTCGAATACTTCAAATATTGTTACTGTTTTTCTTCCTGAGGCAGATGACGAAAATATTTTTCGAAACCCCCATCATATTACGATGCTAGGGGCCATTGAAAACGATATTCGTAAACATGGTTATTTTTTGATGATATCATCCTCTATTACCTTGAAGGATTTGGACAAAAATCTCCATGCCTGGCCTATGGCCGGGATTATCATGCTTGCTCCTACTCCTGAGGAAGTAAAATATATGTTAAAATACCCCAACCTCCCCAAGGTCTTTATTGATAGTCATTCTACCGAAAAAAAAGCAGCTATTGTAGGAATCGATGATTATAGAGGTGGCTATTTAGCTGGACGTTATCTTGTAAACTGTGGGCATAAAAATATTGGCTATGCTAGCTACCATCCAGATTATAATGATATATTGCAAAACAGATTTAATGGATTTTCCGATGCACTAAAGGATGCAGGATATCCTTTAAAAAAGGAAAATATATTTTTGGGACTAACTGATTATGAAGGTGGCCTAGACGTAGCCAATCAAATTGCCGATAACGATCTTCCAATCACTGCAATATTTGCTACGGCAGATGAAATGGCCATAGGTATTATGGAAGGTGCCAAATTAAACGGTATCGATGTACCAGGGCAATTATCTGTTATGGGATTTGATAATACCCCCATCTGTCGTTATACCACCCCTAAGCTCACAACCATTGAACAGGATATTGCAAAAAAAGGTCGTCTTGCCGCTAAGCTGCTGTTTGATCAAATTAAATCTGGCAAGGTCTCCCATCGTACTATCAATCTCCCCGTTCGCATTGTCGAACGACAATCGGTAGTACATATATGATATAAAGAACCCTGAAGAGTATTTTAAAATACTCTTCAGGGTTCTTTATTGTTTAATACACTTTAAATTATGATTTTCTTAAAAGTCCTATCTTCTTTAGTTTTCTAGCTATAGTCCTCCCCTTTGGTAACATCTCAAGATCTTGTTCCCGTATCGTACCAGTTAAAAGAAGCATAATAGCATATACCAGAATTCCTATAATTATTGATAGAAGAGTAGCCTTGGTATTGCTGTTTAATGCGGTAAATATCCTATCGTAGGAAAAATATACACATCCACCCATTATAATACTAGCCAACAATGGCTTTATCAAAAAATCACTAAATGAAAATGGTATTTTAGTATATCTAATAACAGCTATAAAGTCTAATATAGCAGCTGTGGCATAGCATACCAAAGTACTAACAGCAGCACCCTTTATATTTATAGATGGCATCCCTACAAGTATTATTGTCAGTATAACCTTTAAAATCGCACCTATAAATAGATTCCTAACTGGTGTTTTTACCCTGCCAATCCCCTGTAATATTGCTGTTAAAGTCTGTATAAGGGTCAAAAATGCAACTGCTATTGATAATATCATTAAAAGATTACCAGCCAGTAATACTTCATCCGCATCTATCCTAGCATATAATAGTTTGCATATGGGTGTTGACAACACCGCCATACCTATGGAAGCAGGTACACCTATGAGCATGGTAAGCTTTATGCCGATTGTGGTCTTATGTACTATGGATTTTCTATCCTTCATCGCATATGATTCGGCTATGGCAGGCACAAGGCTCATACCTAATGCTATGGTAAAGACTGTAGGCAGATTTATTATGGGATTTACCATACCTGTTAAAATGCCAAACAGACTAGTAGCCTCCCGTTTTGAAAATCCAACATATTGCAAACGACCAGGTACAATTACAGAATCTAAAAAGCTTATAAATGGCATCACCGCTGCACCTATAGTAACGGGTATGGCAATATTTGCAATCCTGTTTACTATACTAGATGTAGATTCATAATACATATGCTTTGGCGATCTTCTTATATTCGAATATATTTTTTGTTTTTCTCCCCTATACATACCCATTACCAGTACAAGGGCGGCAACCTCACTTAGGGTAACACCTAATATGGCGCCTGCAGCTCCATACTGGGGTCCATTTGGTATCCAGAGAGTAGCCAGCCATAAACCCATAATAAGCTTACCAAACTGCTCTACTATCTGTGATACTGCAGTAGGAGTCATATTCTGCATACCTTGAAAATATCCCCTGTATGCCGATAGCAGAGAAACAAAAAACAAGGCGGGAGCTATTGATATAAAACAATATATGGACTCCTTGTTTCTCACCATGCGAGCAAAAAGTGGACTTCCAACAAGCATTATGATAGTAGTAGTTATACCTATTACAGTGAGTAATCGAAATGATACCTTAAAAACCCTATGGGCACCTCTATAATCATTCACAGCTATCTTTTCAGATACTATCTTTGATATGGCAGTAGGCAAACCGGCTGTAGATACTATAAGCAAAAATGCATATACAGGATATGCCATCTGATAAAACCCCATACCCTCCGATTTTATTGTATTTCCCAAAGGAATACGGAATAGTGCTCCTATAATCTTTGCTACTATCCCTGCTACCGTTAGAATGGTAGCCCCTTTGACGAATGATTTCTTGCTCAACCTAAAATACCTCCTTGCGCACTAGTTGACATACATTATTATCATATTATATCATCAG
Organism: Xylanivirga thermophila; assembly: GCF_004138105.1. NCBI lineage: Bacteria > Bacillati > Bacillota > Clostridia > Caldicoprobacterales > Xylanivirgaceae > Xylanivirga > Xylanivirga thermophila. Next base: position 137,483 of record NZ_RXHQ01000002.1, read on the forward strand.
TGCTTTAATTCGCAAACACTATTTGATAAACACTTTAATTCGTAATTTTAAAGTAAATAATGCAATATAAATGTTATAATCCATATTATAAATTGCAGGATAGATAAATATCGACACTAAAAAAGGCACCGATAATATACGATGCCTTTTTTTACATAGTTTGTACATGGATTATTGCTCCATCTGCCTACCTAGGAAATTAGCAGCGGTCTCCGCCATCTTCACTTCCAATTCGCCCATAGTAACGCCAGGTTCCTTAGACAATACTATAACAGAACCAATAACATCACCCATTGACATAATTGGCACAATTACCTGAGCTGAATATTTCGAAGTATCATCATCATTCACAGTAATTGTATATAGTTCGCTGCCTTCAGAGCGATTAGCTGTTACAGTCTTTTTCTGTTCCATTAATTCCTCTAGGTCCTGGCTTACTGCCTTCTCTAAAAATTCTTTTTTAGTCGGACCACCTACAGATACTATCTCATCCTTGTCACTAACGCATACGGTAAAACCAAGTATCTGGTACATTGCTTCAACATATTCCTCTGCAAGATAGCTCAGCTCTTCTATGGGAGAATATTTTTTAAGTATCACTTCGCCTTCACGGTCAGTAAATATTTCAAGGGGATCTCCTTCACGAATACGCATCGTTCGTCGTATCTCTTTAGGAATAACCACCCTTCCCAAATCATCTATACGCCTTACTATACCCGTTGCTTTCATTCACGTCCCTCCTCCATTTGTATTTATTTACAAAACCATCCTTGCAGTATTAGTATTTTACTGCAGTTTACCTTTTATGCATGGTATTGGAAAGGTAACGTGATTTTTTTTAAATATTATAATCTTTTTTCATATTTTTTTATCTTAGCTTCTTTTTTCCATGCATCTACCATGGACTGCCATTTCTCATTCTTTTTCTGATAATCTAATACAACCTTTATTTCATCCCTTGTCTCATCAATGGTAAATACATGCTCCGGCATTTTTTCATACAATTTTATAATATGATAGCCATACTCACTAGCTACCAAATCGGTCATATCTCCTTCTTTTTTAAGTTTAAAAGCAGCATCCTTAAACGATTCCACAAACGAAGAATTTTTGTTCAGTATATACCCTTGCTCAATATCCATTCCTTTATCTTCACTATATTCTTTTATTAGATCTTCAAAATTTTCTCCCGCCTTAGCCTTTGCCAGTACCTCGTCTGCCTTTGGCTTTATAGCTTTAAGTTTTTCATCTAGATATTTTTTAGCCTCATCTTTCTTATCATTTGCCACAAGACTAGAATGCTCAACAATTTCATCATCAGGGAGTTTTATAAGAATATGTTTTACATTTAGCCAACCTGTAGGCCTGTACAACATAACTTCCTGATTTTCAGCCTCATCTGGATTTTCCTTCTGTTTTTTCAGTTGTTCATCGTAATACTTCTTTATGTCATCATCTGTAATTTGTACATTCTCAAGCTCTTTATCCCTATATTTTGATATCTGATCCTGTTTTGCTATAAGCTCTATAAAACGATCTTCTGTTAATCCATAGGCTTTTATACTAGCGTCATATTGCTGCTGTACAAGCTTTGATAATTCCTCTTCTTTAGGCTGATCATCTTCACCATACATCTGATATTTAATATTCTGCTCTATCTCGTCTAGTATACCTTCTTTTGTCTCTTTCTTTATATTCTCATCCACTTCAAAACCAGCTGCCTTAGCCTTATCATACATTATTTTGTTTAAAATAACCTGGTCTAGTACCATGGATTTAACTTGCTTTATATTATCCTTTTGGCTAGCATCAGATTCCGCCTCGTCTGTTATACCCAACATGGATTTTTGAATATTATATAGCTCTAAAAATTCCTCTTTTAGTATTTTATCGCCATTCACCTCTGCCACTACCCGTTTCTTATCCTTCTCCGGGTTAACATTTACTGCACCGCATGCAGCAGTTGAAAGTGCAATGATTATGGCCATAAATAATAACCCAAACCTCTTTATACCATTCATGTAATAATACACCCTTTCCAAAATCATCTATGCCTTCTATTATAAACAGATTTTAATGCTTTTGTAAATGCTTTATTTGTTCCAAAAAATCCACAACTTCTTTTAATATACCCTGCGAAGATGTTTTTTTGAGTCTTATGGACATGGGAGGCAATACCTCCGAATCAAGTTGTGTATCATAATCTGCAGGCTTTAACTTTATCTCATTATTTACCTGAATAACTTCACCTATGCCTAAAGACTTCGCAAGGGCCTTTATATATGCTATATCTATAAGATTTTGAGTAGCTATAGGCATATCTCCAAATCTATCTATAAGTTCATCCTCCACATCTCTCTTATCCTCTATGTTAGTTATTGCTGCTATTCTTTTATATAACTCTATCTTTTGACCTTCCTGAGGTATATATGATGAATCTATATATGCATCCACCTTTATATCTACAGATGTCTCAACTTCCTTTACCTGTTGCTCTCCACTTGCAGTAGATACAGCTTGTTCAAGCAATTTGCAATATAGATCATATCCAACTGCTGCCATATGACCATGCTGCTCCCGCCCTAGAATATTACCAGATCCACGTATCTCCAGATCCCTCATAGCTATCCTAAATCCTGCGCCAAATTCAGTAAACTCCTTTATGGCTTTAAGACGCTTTTCAGCTATCTCGTTTAATACTTTATCTCTTCTATACATAAAATAGGCATATGCCCGTCTGTTTGAGCGTCCTACCCTGCCCCTTAACTGATAAAGCTGAGACAGACCAAAGTAATCTGCATCATATACTATAATCGTATTTACATTGGGTATATCCAGTCCATTCTCTACAATGGTAGAACACACCAAAACATCATATTGTCCCTCATAAAAATCCATCATAGCCTTCTCCAACATATTTTCACCCATCTGACCATGAGCCATGCCGATTTCCAATTCAGGGAGCAATTGCTTTAATTCTAAAAGCATCTTATCCATAGTACGCACTTTATTGTATATAAAATAAACCTGTCCTCCCCTATTTATCTCCCGCAATACAGCATCCCTTACAATGGAACGATTATACTCTACCACATAGGTATTGACAGGATATCTATCCTCTGGTGGAGTCTCTATTATACTTATATCCCTTATGCCCACCAATGCCATATGTAAGGTTCTAGGGATAGGTGTAGCTGTAAGGGTAAGTACATCAATATTTTTTTTCAGCTGTTTTATAGCTTCTTTATGTGATACACCAAAGCGCTGTTCCTCATCTATAATAAGGAGCCCTAAATCTTTAAATTTTACATCCTTACCTAATATCCTATGGGTGCCTACTATAACATCCACATTTCCTTCTTTTAATGCCCTTAATATTTCCCTTTGCTCACTCTTACTACGAAACCGACTGAGTGCAGCTACCTTAAATGGAAAGTCCTCGAATCTGCGTACAAGGGTATTGTAATGTTGCTGTGCCAATATAGTAGTAGGTGCAAGAATGGCTACCTGCTTACCATCCATTACTGCCTTAAATGCTGCACGAATGGCCACCTCCGTTTTTCCATAGCCAACATCACCACATACCAGTCTATCCATAACCCTAGGTGATTCCATATCATTTTTTACATCCTGTATACATCTTAGCTGATCCTCAGTCTCTTCATATAGAAACATCTCTTCAAACTGTCTTTGCCAATCCGTATCGGCAGAAAATTGAAAGCCCTTTGCCGTCTGTCTGGCTGCATATAATTTTATAAGCTCAGCAGCCAACTTTTTAGCCGATTGAGTAGCTTTAGCCTTGGCCTTTTGCCATTCGACACCTCCCAGCTTAGATATCTTTGGCCTTGTCTCTCCCATTCCAATATAAGGCTGTATCATATCCATCTGATCGGTAGGTATGTAAAGCCTGTCCGTACCAGCATATTGTATAAGCAGGTAATCCCTTTTCTGTCCATCCACTACTAATTTCTCTATGCCTAAATACTTGCCTATACCATGACTTTCATGGACTACGTAATCCCCTACCTTTAGATCTGTAAACGGATCAAGCTTTCTCCTAGACTTTTTGGGCATAGATTGTCTTTTTCTCTGTACACCATATATCTCTTTATCACTTACTATAACAAACTTAGCATCTATATATTCAAAACCCTTTGAGAGTGTTCCTGGTATCAAAGCAACCTGCCCAGGCTGCACATGCTTTGTATATGTATCGAGTATGAAAGCGGGTATATCATTATCCATAAGGGAAGACATCAATCCCTTACCCCTTGTAGTATTGCCTGTCAATAATATTATGCTGTAGCCCTTGCTTTTCCAATATGAAACATCTTCTATAAGTAGACCTAATTTACCATGATATGCAGGTATGGTCCTTGACATAAATTGGTATGTAACGTTTGGCTTAAAATCAGGGTTATCCCTGGGAAGGGATTGAAGTATAATTATTCTGAAATCCCCACATCGTTCTATAAACTCATTATATTGCAAAAAGGCAAAGGCTTGATCCGGCAGCACCTCTCCCTCTTCTAGGAGTTTTTTAAAATCCTCTGTAAATTCTCCAACCCACGTTTCATACCTCTCTTTTATACGTGGCGGATCATCTAAAACAATTATAGATTCATCATCCAAATAATCGAATATACTAGATGGTTGTGGATAAAAGAACGTAAAAAAGGGCAACAGCCCATCATCCTTTGATTGCTCCTCCAACTCTTCACATATAAATCCTATTTTTTCTTCCAGGTGCAGACTTATCTCCTCTTTTGTCCTTTTGGCCTTGTACTCAATAAGTTTTTTATATATTCTCTCCCGCCCTTCCACCAATACCTGGGGATCAAGTATTAGTTCACATGCCGGCGGTATGGATATATGGCTGCATTTCTCAATGGATATCTGAGACATTACGTCAAATTTCCGTATGGAATCTACCTCATCATCAAAAAACTCTAGCCTAACTGGATCTAATTGGCTTAAGGGGTATACATCCAAAATGCCTCCCCTTACACTGAACTGCCCCTTGCCCTCGACTGTAGATACCCGTTCATATCCTATCACTACCAGTTTCTCTATTATTTCGTCAAGTGGGTACTCATCCCCTACTGTAATGGATATGGTACTTTGGGCATAGATATGGGGCGGCACCAAATAAAACAGTGCCGCCTCTATAGATGCTACTATTACAACAGGTTGCTTTGATATTAACTTGTCAAATACTAACAGCCGCTTTGCAGCCGACTCCTTGCTGCGGGCTTCCAGATTATAAAATGAAATATCCCTAGAAGTTAAAATTACAACCCTATCCCCGTAAAAGAATTTAAAATCTTCATACATCTGCTGTGCCTGAGCATCATTATATGTGATATACAGACACGTCTTTTCAAGAGGATATAGTATGCCGCTCGACAGATGACATTTTTGTGATTCGGATAAACCGTATACTGCAGTCATACCCTTGTCTTTATAGATATTGAATTTTAAACTGTTAAACTCTCTCCATCTGTTTATCGGTTGTAACCATACAGGTTCCACGGCATCACTCCTCATCCATTGCATTTATTCATAGCCTGGTTTATACCTTCATAAAGTATAATCTCTATACCCTCTGCTGCCTTATCCAACGCTTCATCCAAAATCGGTAGGTCATCCCGATCCGGTTTTGATAGTACAAAATTCGCCAAATCTCTACCGGCCGTTGGCCTTCCTATACCTACCCGCACACGGGGAAACTTATCCGTTCCCAAGTCCTCTATTATGGAACGCATACCGTTATGGGTACCGGCACTTCCAGACGGTCTTATTCTAATCATACCAACATCCAGATCTATATCATCATATACCACTATTATATGCTCGCTATCTACCTTATACCAATTTTTAAGCAAAGAAACACTCTGACCGCTAATATTCATATATGTCTGTGGCTTTGCAAGGACAACCTTTTCGCCAGATATTACACCCTGCCCTATAAGTGCCTTATGGCGTAGCTTATCTATGGATATACTATGCCTTTTGGCCAGTCTATCCAAAACCATAAATCCCATATTGTGCCTAGTATCCTTGTATTCCATGCCTGGATTACCAAGTCCTATTATTATATACATAATCCCCTCACCTGTTATTAAAACAAAAATTATTCAAATAGGGTGCTAACCGGCAAACCCTCGTATATACGATCTATGCCCTCTGCAAATATAGGAGCTACAGATAGAACCTCTATCTTGTCTATCTGCTTTTCAGGCGGGAGAGGAACGGTATCGGTTATAACTAATTTCTTTATGGGTGAATCCTGTATACGCTCAATAGCTGGTCCCGAAAGGACGCCATGGGTACAACATGCATACACTTCCTTTGCCCCCATCTCTATTAGTGCCTTTGCCCCTTGGGTAATAGTTCCTGCCGTATCTATCATATCATCTATAAGTATGGCCCTTTTACCCTTTACCTCACCTATTATGTTCATAACTTCAGCTACATTTGCCTTAGGCCTTCTCTTATCCACAATCGCTAAAGGTGCACTTAGTCTATGAGCAAAATCCCTTGCCCTAGTAACACTCCCTAGATCAGGTGACACTATAACCAAATCATCACCCTCAAATCCGTTTTCAAGGAAATTTTGGGCAAGTATAGGTACACCCCTTAGATGATCCACTGGTATATTGAAAAATCCTTGTATTTGTGCAGCATGCAAATCCATTGTAAGTACCCTGTCAGCACCTGCACTTGTTAATAGATCAGCCACCAACTTTGCTGTAATCGGATCCCTTGCCTTTGCCTTACGATCCTGTCTTGCATACCCATAATAGGGTATAACCGCTGTAATACGTGCTGCTGAAGCCCTCTTAAAGGCGTCTATCATTATAAGCAGCTCCATCAAATTGTTATTTACTGGTGAGCAGGTAGACTGCACTACGAATACATCTGCTCCCCTTACCGTCTCATGTATGTTTACCGATATCTCACCATCGCTAAACGTAGTAACGCATGCATTGCCCAATGGCACCCCTAAATGATCGGAAATAGATTTAGCCAACTTGGGATTAGAATTGGCTGTAAATATCTTTATACTTGTTCCATGAGTTATCATCTGTTATTTCTCCCTTCTACCCAACCTTCTTTATTTTCTTGACGTGCTCTAGCTATAGCCAAAGCACCCTTTGGTACTGTTTTAGTAATAGTAGATCCGGCAGCTATATATGAATTCTGCTCTACTTTTACAGGTGCAACTAAATTGGTATTACAGCCTATAAAAGCATTATCTTCTACTACTGTTCTATGTTTTTCCTTACCATCATAATTTACAAATACCACCCCGCATCCTACATTTACACCATTTCCCACATTGGCATCGCCTACATATGTAAGATGTGACACCTTGGTACCATCTCCTATAGCAGCATTCTTTACCTCCACAAAATCCCCAATGCGCACATGTCCTCCTATTATACTACCCGGACGAATGTATGCAAAAGGCCCAATTGTAGTTTCTTCTCCTATTTGGCTGTTTAACACAACAGAATTTTGTATAATAACCTTATCATCTACCCTTGCATTTAGCAACCGGCTATTAGGGTAAAGAATACATTCTTCTCCTATATATGTATCTCCTTCTATAACATTCCCCGGATATATTATAGTATCCTGCCCAATATGTACATTAGGGCCTATATAGGTATTTTCAGGATCTATTATTGTGACTCCATTATCCATATGGCAATTGTTAATACGTAATCGCATTAGCTTGTCAGCCTGGGACAGCTGTACCCTAGTGTTTATACCCATTATATAGCTGGCATCATCTGCACAGTATATGCCTACCCTTTTATTTTCAGATGTTAATATCTTTAATACATCCGTCAAATAATATTCATGCTGGGCATTATTATTATCCAGCTTTTTTAAACTTTCAAGCAAATTCTGCACCTTAAAGCAATACATCGAAGCATTTATCTCCTTTACCTGCCTTTGCTCAGATGTAGCATCCTTATGCTCCACTATGCAGCTAAAATCCCCATTCACATCTCGAATTATTCTGCCATAACCAGTAGGGTTTTCTACAATGGCAGAAAGGGCTACACATGAATAATCGTGCTCCACAGCATGATTAACCATATCGCCTAAAAGCTTACCTGTAATCAGCGGGGTATCACCTGCTAATACTACCACATATCCATCCATACCTTCAAGATATTTCTGGGCCATCATCACTGCATGCCCAGTCCCCAGCTGTTCTTCCTGATATGTATACCTTACCTTGTCCCCTAAATGCTCTTTTATGGCCTCGGCACCATGCCCAACCACCAATATAGGAGCATCATCACATATATCAAGGGCAGCATCCACAACATAATCTATTATTGGACGACCACATACACTGTGAAGCATCTTTGGCAGTTTTGATTTCATCCTGACTCCTTCACCAGCAGCCATTATTACAGTAGTTACTCTTTTTTTCATTTTTTGCGCCTCCATATCTAAAAGCACTTTGCAAATATCATTATACAATATATTATTGAAAAAAACATGGAAAAAAATAAGCCTTAAAGGAGAGATGCCTCTCCCTTAAAGCTTATTCCTCCTCATCCATGCTTTCGTACTTATCTAGAATAAGTTGTTGAAGTTGTGAACGAGTATCCGAGTTAATAGGATGTGCTATATCTCGATACTCCCCATTTGGAGTCTTACGACTAGGCATAGCGATAAACATGCCATTTTGACCTTCAATTACTTTTATATCATGAACTACAAATTCATCATCAAAAGTAACTGAAGCTACTGCCTTCATCTTCCCCTCATTATTAATCTTTCTAACCCTTACATCAGTAATATTCATGCCAGTTCACCACCTTCCAGTTCCATAAAACCTTAGTCATATATTAATTCGCCAAAAAGGTATATAGTCCTGCTAAAATTTGAAATATTCTATAAAAATTTTGCCCTATTTTCCCTATATTATATCCATGCTGCCGGGGTAACCACTACTTTTTTGTTAATTTGGTCTATTTCATCCAATATCATAAGGGGCTTATATTTATCGATCATCTTCTTTTCAGGTTGGCGAGTAGCTATAACCACACCAACTCCCACAACTTCCACTTCAAACTCTTTTAAGATATCTACAATACCCTTTACCGTACCTCCACCTTTCATAAAATCATCTATTATAAGACCCTTTTGACCCTTTTTAACACTTCGCTTTGGAAGGGACATGGTCTGTATTTGGTTTGATGAAGCCGATACATAATTTATGGTAACCACCGATCCCTCTGTAACCTTATTATCCCTCCTGGCAATAACTACGGGGCAATCGAGGGCTTTTGCCGTCATCATGGCGATAGGTATACCCTTCGTCTCTACTGTAATGACAAAATCAGGGTCATCTTGTACAAATTGAGATGCTAATATCTCTCCTACAGTTTTTGCAATCTCCGGCATATATATAAGATCCGTCATATATATAAATCCACCAGGCAAAATCCTATCAGGCTGTGAAAGACGTTCACATAAATCTTTAACAAATATCATGGATTGCTCCATGCTAGGATATGCTATGTATTTTATACCTCCCGCCGCTCCAGTTACAGTACGAATTTCGCCCAGCTGAAAACGTTCGAATATACCTCTTATTATATCCACATCCTCACTTATTGTAGATTTCGATGCACAAAACATTTCGCTAAAAAAGTTTAGATTATAGATATAATTTGGCCTATCGGTTAAAATCTTTATCATAGCCCCTATCCGTTCATTTCTTTTAATTTTTCCCATTTTATATCCCCTTGCAAACATATACTTTTTTATATATTATAGATTATTATAGCACAGTTATGATAGAAATCCGAATGTTTTTATATATTTTTTTGGTTTCATTCAGGTATTTTACAGAAAGGGATTGAAATAAACGCATGAAAAAGGTATTAGGTTGTTTGAGAAAGACAGTACAAGACTTTAATATGATAGATGAAGGTGACCGAATTGCAGTAGGCATATCTGGAGGTAAAGACAGCCTTACCCTTCTTAAGGCTTTAAGATTATATCAGTATTTTTCCCCCGTATCATATGAGCTTGAAGCCGTAACCCTTACCATGGGTTTTGATGATTTTGATCTAACAGAGGTAGAAACCTTTTGCAATGAATTGGATATACGATATACAATAAAACATACTCAGATTGGTAGAATAGTATTTGATGTACGACATGAGAAAAACCCATGTTCGCTATGCGCCAAAATGCGACGTGGTGCACTTCATAATGCAGCATTGGAACTAGGATGCAATAAAGTAGCACTGGGTCATCATCGTGAAGATGTTATAGAAACACTTTTGTTGAGTCTTTTTTATGAAGGACGTTTTAATACCTTTGCCCCAGTAACATATTTGAGTAGAAAGGATCTAACAGTCATAAGGCCCCTTGTATATGCCTCAGAGGCTGATATAAAAAGGGTAGCACAAAAGCATAACCTACCTGTAGTAAAAAGCCCCTGTCCTGCCAATGGCATTACAAAAAGGCAGGATATGAAGGATATGATGCGTTACCTAAATCAAGAGATTCCAAACAGCAGTGAACAAATATTATCTGCCCTTTTGAATTCAAAAAATATCAATCTTTGGGAAAAGGCTTAACCATAAGATTAAGCCTTTTCTCCTATTGCAAACATTATCTCACCTTTGGCCACCACATCGTCGCCTACATATGCTATGGCTTCACCTTTTCCCATGCTTGTCCTCATTCTAGTAATAGTTGTCTCAAGTCTCAATTGATCCCCTGGTTCTACCTGCCGTTTAAATCTAAAGTTATCGATCCCTGCAAAAAAGGCCAATTTACCCTTGTTTTCTTCAGCACTTAATACTATAGTTGCCCCTACCTGCGCCAAAGCCTCTACTATAAGTACACCCGGCATAACTGGATGCCCTGGAAAATGGCCTTGAAAAAAGGGTTCATTTATTGTAACATTCTTTATCCCTACAGCCCGTTTACCTGGCTCCAACTCTATTATTTTATCTACTAACAGAAATGGATATCTATGTGGTATACAGCCTATAATACCCTCTATGTCCATATGATTTTCCATTAAATGAAATTCCCCCCTATAAAACTTCCAAGGTCTATATTATCATTAATCTCTAACATTATTGGCAAGTCTCTCTATCTCATCGGCTGATTGCAATACCCTAGAGTTTAATTGGTATGCCCTCTGGGCCGCTATAAGATTGGTCATCTCTTCAAACAACTGTACATTTGATCCTTCTAAATAACCCTGCTTTAATATAGATGTACTCTGCATTTCCTCCCCAGTAAGTTCTGTACCTTGAGGTGGTAATGCATACATATTCCCACCTACATCCTCAAGTGCATTGGGATTTGCAAACTGCACCACATCAATTCCACCTATGGGGATTGCATTGCCATTTGGATCGTTAATAAATACGAATCCTTCCTGGGATATGACAACATCATTTGGATTAGCCTGATATGGGAGATTAAACTCCAAAGGCTGTCCTGTATATCTATCAACTACATAATATCCCTCTGCCGTAACCAATCTTTGGACTATGCCATTTGGAGTAAATTGCGGCGCTATTTTGAAACTTCCATCCCTAGTATATCTTATTATGCCATCTCCCGATTGGAGTTTAAAAAAACCTGCCCCCTGTATAGCTATATCCATTGGATTATTCGTTTCATGTATATTACCTTGAGTAAAAGATTTATCCAGTGAGCCCACCTTTACCCCATTTCCTACCTGTAGATTTACAGGCTCCGGTCTATTTATATCCATCGCATCATATAAAGTATCTTTAAAAAGGGTGTTGCTCTTTTTAAATCCTGGAGTTTCCACATTCGATATATTATTTGAAATAACATCTATATTATTCTGTTGAGCTGCCATACCCGAAGCAGCTGTATAAAGCGCTCTAATCATTAAAATACTCCTCCTATACCCGTCCTACTTCATTTACCGTCTTATTTAGAGTACCATCTATCATCTTTAATATCTTCTGATTGGATTCATATGCCCTAGTAGCCGTCATCATATCTACCATTTCCCTTATCACATCCACATTAGAACCTTCTGCAAATCCTTGCCTTACCTCGCCTGCAAAGGGAATCATACCACCCTGATCCGTATTAATGAAATAATTATCTCCCGCCTTTTGGAGCACTTCAGGATCCTCAAAGTTAACCAGTCTTAATGTATCTATATAATTACCACCTAGCATGATGTTGCCATATGGATCTACAGTAAATTGGTCATTATAGACATACACAGGACCATTTTGTCCTAATACCTGCCAGCCTTCAGCAGTTACCAAACGACCATAGCTATCTATGGTAAAACTGCCATCCCTAGTATAGAGCTCTCCCTGATCGGTCATGACTGTAAAAAAACCATCACCTAATAGGGCTATATCAGTTGATTTGCCAGTTTCCTGGATATTACCTTGTTTAAATTCAGTCATTACCTTATCTGCATAAACTCCATGGGTTATGGTACCTATTATCCGGCTATTAGGTATACCATCCTTGTCCATGCGCAAAAGCAACTCATCTTCAAATGCCCGCTCCACTACCATGTCCCTTTTAAACCCTCTAGTATTAACATTTGCAATATTACTCGCCACCGTATCCAATCGATTCCGCTGGTGTATCATGCCAGTAGCAGCTGTATAAAGTCCCCTGACCATATATTAAACACCTCACATTAAAAATCTATCTACCTCCGCCCTGATATGCCGCTCCATGACGATATTCAAAAATGGCAGTCTCGGCGTATATATCTATATCCTCCAAAGCCTTGCCCGTACCTATGGCAACACATGATACAGCATCTTCTGCCACATGGACATTTATCCTAGTACGCTCTTGGATAATCTTGTCCATACCATAGAGAAGAGCACCACCGCCTGTCATTACAATACCGTTTTCACTTACATCAGCGGCCAATTCAGGAGGCGTCCTCTCCAAAACAGCATGGACTGCCTCTGCAATAGCTTGTACCGGTTCTTCAAGGGCCTCTACCATTTCATCTGACGATACCTCTACCGTTTTAGGAAGACCAGATATCAGATTTCTACCCGTGACCTCCATAATTATCTGCTCATCCCTTGGAAATGCCGAACCTATGTTTATCTTCATATTTTCAGCTGTCCGTTCACCTATTAGGAGATTATATTTTTTTCGCATATATCTGGATATGGAATCGTCAAATATATCTCCTGCTATTTTTATAGAATCAGTAACAACGGCACCACCTAGCGATATAACCGCAACATCGGTAGTGCCTCCCCCTATATCCACCACCATATTACCATAGGCCCTACTTATATCAAGGCCAGCTCCTATGGCAGCAGCTATGGGCTCTTCTATAAGATAGGTGTGCCGGGCACCTGCCTCATATGTAGCATCCAACACCGCCCTTTTTTCTACCTCGGTAACGCCACTAGGTACACATACTACTACCCTAGGACGACCAAACACACTTCTCCCTACTGCCTTGCCTAAAAAATATCTTAGCATCTTTTCCGTAATATCGTAATCGGAAATCACTCCATCCTTAAGCGGCCTTATGGCAATTATGTTACCTGGAGTCCTGCCAAGCATGCGCCTTGCCTCTTCACCAGCAGCCAGCATGGTATTTGTCTCCTTGTCTATGGCAATAACAGAAGGCTCCCTAAGTACTATGCCTTTACCTTTTACATACACCAGTATACTAGATGTACCTAAATCTATCCCTATATCTTTATATCCCAGCACAGCCCACCTATCCTTTCTTTTCTTTTGTTGATTGTGTTATTCTTAATCAGCTAGGTATATGATAATATCTCAGTTTGAAAATGATACAAAATTATCCTATTTCTTTATTCTATGTTTTTTATCAAAATCCTTTTTTTCTCTTACATTATATCAAGTTATTTACGGTATTTCCATACCTTAATCCATTGTCTTGTATTTCATCTTAGTTGCAAAGCCTCCTCGTATGTGTCTCTCGGCCTTATTCTTCTCTAAAATCTTTCTTACTTCTTCATAAATTATTGGATTAAGCTTAGGGAGGCGCTCTGATACATCTTTATGTACAGTGCTTTTACTCACTTTAAACACTTTGGCTGCTTCCCTTACTGTAGCCTTTGTCTCTATTATATAATTGGCAATCTCTAAAGTGCGCTCTTCAATATAGTCCTTCAAACTGAGAACCCCCTTTAAAATACTATAACTACCTGATCCATTATAATCAGGCTATATTGATAAATATGCAAAAAAAATAATATATAGAAGGGATTAGATAAAAAAACGTTATATTTCCACACAATTATTTTTTACATCTAGTCTGAAGTTTCCTATAAATATAAGATTATTAGAGAAAGCAAATATAATAGTTCAAATAAGCAAAATAAAGGACACATAGAAGAACCAGAGGATTTTATTCCTCTGGTTCTTCTATGTGTCCTTTATTTTAAATACATATTTGGATCTACATTTTTACCATCTTTTAATACTTCAAAATGCAAATGGGGGGCATCAGATATTTCAGCTGCTGCAGTCCTGCCTATACCACTTATTGTTTGGCCCTGATCCACATTCTGCCCAACCTTAACCATATCTTTAGTGGATAGATTCATATATCTACTCTGTAGCCCATTACCATGATCTAGAGTTATTACAATCCCCATAAGTGGATCTTCTTCTATAGATTCTACCGTTCCAGCCATAACCGCCTTTACTTCACTACCCAATGGTGCTTCAATATCTATGCCTCCATGGGTAGACCATTCCTTGAGTGTCTTTGAATATACCAATTCGTCTATGGCAAATCCCTTTATTATATTCCCTTCTATTGGCATTTTCATAATAGCTGCGGTGGTTTTGTTCTGTGCAGAAACAGGCTTTGAGTTCTCTGCTGCATATGCTTTAGTTGGAGTTGACTTCTTTGTCGAGGTTTTCTGTACATTCTCATCTTTTTTTGTTTCCTTATGAGCATCTGCTTGTCCCTTTTCCTTAGGCTCTGCTTTTTCATCTTCTATTACATCTTTTACCTTTATATCAACCTTCCCATCATCTTCTTGCTTCTTATCTTCATTGACATTCTCTGTTTTCTTAGTATTTTTCGCATTTTCAGGCAATTTCTCTTGATTTTCCACTTCTGTGCCATTATTCTGATCTTCCAATGCCATATCATTATCCCTATTTGGATCAAGGCCAGGATTTTTTCCCGTACTTGAAGTGAATATGGCAGTTACACCTATTACACACAAACATACAAACAATACAATATAAAAGCCTTGCTTGTCCAAAAAACTTACAAATCTCTCCTTATTAAAAATTTTCCTCAGCTTGTCCTTTCCTTCACTCATAATATACACCTCCTACCTATTAATATTGTCCAAAAAATAAAAAAAAATACAGTGCATAACTGTATTTTCTATTTTTATATTAATATGCCTTCTGTATATCCACACCTACATAATAATGCTTTATTATATCTATATAACTACTCCCGCCTTTTGCCATACGATCGGCCCCAACCTGGCTCATACCCACGCCATGGCCATATCCCCTTGTATGTATCTTCACGCTATCCTTTAAAAATTCGAACGTAAAATCCGAAGAGTTTATACCATAGACGTTCCTAAAATCCTTTCCCTTTATCTTTATATTTCCTACCTGTACTTCCTTTACCCTATCTCCATCTGTATGGCTCAAAATTTTTATCTGCCGCTCTAAATTATTAGGTCTAAGATTCGATTTAGGATATTGTTTTTTGAATATGTCTACAAATTGTTTATTGGAAAAAGAAAATATCTCCTTATATTTTGGCGCATCCTCTTCACCAGGACTATCTACCACCTTATAATATGGAAGGGCAGTAGAAAAAACTTCACTCACATCCTCAGTCTTTCCATTGCTGGTGGAATAAAAAAATACCTCTATTGGCTCACCTGCATAGGTTATTATATCTCCCCTAGTCTCCTCTACAGCCTGGACTATTCTAGACCGGTTTTTTTCATAATCATTTCCCCAATTTCTTTTTTGATCATCTTCCCCTATCCATGCTTGACAATGTCCATAAAAACTGCATACATCCGCTTCAGAATGATTTTGACAGCCACTCCCGCCAAATACATGCATCTTCTTTACCGCAAACGTCCTGGCAGCCACCGCCTGCGCTTTTAATGCCTCCATTTCAAATGATACAGGCATTTCAGCAGCTACCACTCCAGCTATATACTCTTCTAAAGCCATATCAACAACTTCTTTTTTTTGATGATCATATAACGCTATTTTAGGTTCATTGGATTTCCATTTTAATTTTATTTCATCTTGTTCTTCTGTACCATCATGATTATCAGGTCCTTGAAGATGTATAGACTTTACAGAACATCCCTTTACTATGAGGGTTGGTATTATAAGGGCTATAACTATTATAAACAAGATTACATTAACCCAGGTCCTCATTCCATTCTCCTTCTACATTAAGATTCTGTAAATATTACATATAAAGATATTATGATAAATCCGAATGGAATAGAACTTTGATGGATTAATCCTCCCTGTAAATTAAAGCACCTAGCTGTCTTAATTTATCTGCAAAATTTTCATATCCCCTATCAATATGATATATATCCACAACCTCTGTAGTGCCTTCAGCACATAAACCTGCAAGTACAAGGGCAGCTCCTGCCCGTAAATCTGTAGCCTTAACCTGGGTGCCGGTTAATTTTTCTACGCCTTCTATAATAGCACTACGGCCTTCTATTTTGATATTTGCACCTAATCTCTTTAATTCACTAACATGCATGAATCTATTTTCAAATACCGTTTCTGTAATAATGCTACTGCCTGATATGGTACACATAAGAGCCATCATCTGTGCCTGCATATCTGTAGGAAATCCTGGGTATGGAAGTGTTTTTATATCCACAGCTTGAAGGGGCTTTACACATTTAACCCTTACCCCATCGCCTATTTCTTCAACAAGCATACCAGCTTCCTTTAGTTTTGCTTCTACCGGTTTTAAGTGATCTATAAGCACATTTTCCAAAAAAATATCCCCACCTGTTATTGCCGCTGCAGCCATAAAAGTACCTGCTTCAATTCGGTCGGGTATTATGCTATGGTTAGCACCTTTTAAAAAGTTTACACCGTCTATTTTTATGGTGTCAGTACCTGCACCTTTGACATTTGCCCCCATGGCATTTAAGAAATTTGCAAGATCCACTATCTCTGGTTCTTCCGCAGCATTTTCTATGACAGTCTGTCCTTCTGCCAACGTACCTGCCATCATTATATTTTCAGTAGCGCCTACACTAGGGAAATCCAAATATATAGTACTACCTGTTAATTTTGATGCCTTTGCATGTATGAAACCATGACCCAATGAAATCTCAGCACCCATTGCAGCTAATCCCTTGAGGTGTAGATTTATCGGGCGGGTCCCTATGGCACACCCTCCTGGCATGGAGATTTTGACTTCCCCACTCTTAGCCAGTAGTGGTCCCACCGCTAAAAAAGAAGCCCTCATTTTTCTCACCAGCTCATAGGGTGCCACGGTGTTTTTTATATTTCCATTATCTATCCTTAAACAATCGCCATGAACATCTATCTTAGAGCCTAAAAATTCCAACAATCTACAAATTATATTTACATCTTCAAGGCTTGGTACTCCATCTATAACACATACATCGTCGGTAAGTAAAGATGCTGCAATTATGGGCAAAACAGAATTTTTAGCTCCGCTTATCCTTACCCTTCCTTCAAGGGGCAGACTCTTTTTTATTACATATTTAGCCATAGTACCCCTCCTTCCATTATATACTATGTTTTATTTTTCCTTTGTGTTAATCAATATTCTATTCCTATTATGGGAGTACCTAACCATATATATGTACTATTATCATATTCACTGTATCGAAGGGCAACGTTTAAATTTACACGTCCATTTTTTGTAATCAAGCCTTCATCAATATATGGGGAATATCCACACTTACTTATAATCCCATACCCACTCATGCCCTCTACTCTATAGGCATCCATAACATCAAATATTTGGTTTATTATACGCCGCTTTTTATAATAATTCAACTTATCTGGGAATTTACCTGTTAACGTAACAAATACATGAGGTGCTGTCTTTAAACATGAGAAATATTGGGTTATATTCCCTTTTATACTGTTTGCCTCTGTGATACCATGCTGGTAATCTATATGTATATTTATGTATATGGAGTCTTTTATAATATCATCATTGTAAAGCGGTGCACTAAACAATAGCTTCAAATTGCCATCTTTATGATCTTTTCCATCTATCTTTATGTCTATCCTATCAAGCTGCCTATCAATGCCAAAATTAAAGTCATCACAAATGCCAAAAAAATACGCTGCTTCTCTAGCCATGGATTCCATTTCATGAATGGTTATATGTTTGCAGTTTTCAACAATAGTCCAGCCTGAAACGCTACACCCCGCTGGAATACATCCACTGTCTAAAAAAGCCCTGTAATACATCTCATCTCTATCAATCATATATGCTTGTCCAATACTACCCTGTGCATTTATATTGAAAAGAAACAGTATGACTAAAAATACAGTAATACATATATAAATCCTGCGCATACAATCTCCCCCTAATTTTTGGCTATAAATTCATTGTTCCCACATGTGGAAGATTGTATACGCACGATCATATTGTACTTTTTTTATGCATCCCTCTCATTAACCATATCCTTAACCTTCATAAGACGTGTTCTGCTGCCACGTTCATTTTCATCCAGCTTCATAGTAATATATCTGATAGTTTCCTGCATCTGTGGTATCATTACGTACTCCAGTGCATTAACCCTGCGCCTGGTCTTCTCTATTTCATCAGCCAACATCTGGCACGTCTTTTCCTTCTCTGCCAGCTCCAACATACGAGGCAGTATACCAGATAGGGTTACTATGGCATCATCCAACTCCGCCGATGTACTTGCAAAACTGTAGGGATATGGGGATATATCCTCCTGCTTTTTTTCCTCATATTCTATACTTGGTACATCTACGCTCATTATATTTTTTTTGGCTGCCTTAATTTCCACCTGCCTGGTGGGATACATTATAGCCTCTTCGAGCATCTCAGGGGACATTATTGCACGTGCCATTACAAAATTCTTTTGGGCAGCTATTAAATCACGCTCAACCGATTCTCTAAGTTCCTTATTTTCCTTTACAAGATCTATAAATTGCCTCATCATTTCATCCCGCTTATCCTTTAGAAGCTTATGACCTCTAACGGCCACCTGCAGCCTTTTTTTGAGTCTGCTAAGCTCCATACGGGTGGGATTTACATTCATGATAGCCATTTTTTATTCATCCCCTTTTTGAGGAAGATACTTGTCTATATATTCATCCCTTATCCTCTTAAGCTCAGACTTGGGTAATATGGACAATAGCTCCCATCCAAGGTTTAATGTCTCTTCTATAGTCCTGTTTGTGGTAAATCCTTGGGATACATACCTCTTTTCAAATTCATCTGCAAATTTTGCATATAGCTTATCTGCATCACTAAGGGCAGCTTCACCTAATATAACAGCCAACTCCTTTGCCTCCTTGCCCCTTGCATAAGCGGCAAAAAGCTGGTTCATAGTATCTGCATGATCTTCCCTTGTCTTCCCTTCACCTATACCCTTATCCTTCAAACGGGACAGTGATGGAAGTACATCAATCGGCGGCATAATACCTTTTCTATAAAGCTCCCGGCTGAGTATTATCTGCCCTTCTGTTATATAACCTGTGAGATCAGGTATAGGATGGGTCTTATCATCCTCTGGCATCGTAAGGATAGGTATCTGGGTTATTGAACCCTTTTTGCCCCTTATCCTACCTGCACGTTCGTACATAGTAGCAAGATCAGTATACAAATATCCAGGGTATCCCCTACGTCCAGGTACTTCCTTACGTGCTGCTGATACCTCCCTAAGGGCTTCTGCATAGTTTGTAATATCTGTCAATATAACAAGTACATGCATGCCTTCATCAAAAGCCAGATATTCTGCTGCAGTAAGGGCCATACGAGGAGTTGCAATACGCTCTATGGCAGGATCATTTGCAAGATTCATAAATAATACTGCCCTCTCTATAGCTCCCGTCTTTTTAAAATCTGAAATAAAAAAGTCGGCTTCCTCAAAGGTAATACCTATGGCTCCAAACACAACAGCGAAATTCTCACCGGATCCTAAAACCTTTGCTTGACGGGCTATCTGAGCTGCAAGTTGCGCATGGGGTAAGCCCGAACCGGAGAACACAGGTAGTTTCTGTCCTCTAACCAGCGTGTTTAATCCATCTATTGCCGATATACCTGTCTGTATAAACTCTGAAGGATAATTTCTGGCAGATGGATTTATAGGCTGACCGCTTATATCCATCTTCTTCTCAGCAATTATCTTTGGACCTCCATCCCTGGGCTGACCCATACCATCGAATACACGACCTAGCATATCTTTGGAAACTGCAAGCTCTATGCCCTTGCCTAAAAATCTTGCCTTACTTGTGGATATCTGCAAACCTTGGGAACCCTCAAACAGCTGCACCAATGCCTTATCTCCATTTATCTCCAATACCCTGCCTCGACGTATCTCTCCATTTGCCTGCTCTATCTCCACTAGCTCATCAAACTTTACACCGGATACACCTTCCACCAGCATCAAGGGGCCTACTACTTCTCTTATATTCCTATATTCCTTAAGCATACCTTATACCCCCTTCTGGCACCAATGCCTCCATTTGCTCATTCATTTCATCCATAATAGCATCTATTTCTGCTATTCTATCCTCAGGTATATATTTTGCCCGACCTATACGTTCCCGTACAGGCAGGTTTATTATCTCGCTAAACTCTGCACCAGCCTCTAATGTCCTGTTTGCTGCATGATGAAACTCCAGTATAAGCTTTAGCATCTTATACTGTTTTTTCATGGAAGTATAGGTGTCTACATCATGGAATGCATTTTGATGGAGATAGTCTTCCCTTATGGATCTAGCTGTCTCCAAAGTCAGTCTATCTTTTAATGAAAGGGCATCTACACCAACAAGCCTTACTATCTCTTCCAATTCAGATTCGGTCTGTAAAATACTCATGGCTTCAATGCGCATATCATCCCAATCTCCAGCTACATGCTCTTCCATCCATTCACCCAATCTATCTACATAAAGGGAATAACTTACCAACCAGTTTATGGCAGGAAAATGTCTTCTATAGGCTAGCTGAGCATCCAAACCCCAGAACACCTTTACAATACGAAGGGTTGCCTGTGTAACTGGCTCTGATAAGTCACCACCTGGTGGTGATACTGCACCTATTGCACTTATGGCCCCTTCCCGGTTCTCCTGCCCAAGGCACATTACTCTGCCAGCTCTCTCGTAGAATTCAGCCAAACGGGAACTTAGATATGCAGGATAACCTTCCTCACCAGGCATCTCTTCAAGCCTACCTGACATCTCACGAAGCGCCTCGGCCCAACGGGATGTAGAGTCTGCCATAATGGCTACCTTATATCCCATATCTCTAAAATATTCAGCTATAGTTATACCGGTATATATGGAAGCTTCACGTGCTGCAACAGGCATGTCGGAAGTGTTCGCAATAAGAACGGTACGCTTCATAAGAGGCTCACCGCTCTTTGGATCCTTTAGTTGTGGGAACTCCATAAGAACATCCGTCATCTCATTGCCACGTTCTCCACACCCTACATAGACTATCAAATCAGCATCAGCCCATTTAGCCAACTGATGCTGCACTACGGTTTTACCACTGCCAAATGGTCCAGGTACAGCGGCCACGCCGCCTTTGGCTACTGGAAAAAATGTATCTATTACCCTTTGTCCAGTTAGCATAGGCACATTTGGCGGGAGCTTCTCCTTATATCGACGTCCTATTCGAACAGGGGTACGTTGAAGCATACATACATCCACCGCTTCACCAGATTTTTTCTTCACCTTGGCAATAGGATCTACAATAGTAGCCTCCCCTTTGTGTATCCATTCTATCGTACCCTCCACACCCTGTGGAATCATTATCCTATGTTCTATTATGGAAGTTTCCTGCACAGTACCTATTATATCGCCGGTAGTTACAAAATCGCCCTCATTTACAGTAGGCACAAAATCCCATTTCTTATCATGATCAAGGGCCGGAACATCTATACCCCTAGCAATCCTATCCCCTACCTGGTCACGAATAACATTAAGAGGCCTTTGAATCCCGTCAAATATGGATTCTATAAGACCTGGTGCTAACTCAACGCTAAGGGGATAACCTGTAGTTACAACCGGCTCTCCCGGTCCTATACCTGCAGTCTCCTCATATACCTGTATAGAGGCCTTATCACCTCTAAGTTCTATTATCTCACCTATCAGCTTTTTATCGCTGACACGTACAACATCATACATCTTTGCATCTTGCATACCTTCTGCAATTACAAGTGGTCCTGAAACTTTTACAATTCTACCTTGCATCGACTATCTACCCTCTCTCTCTTGAAACAGAATATCGGCACCAATAGCCTTTTCTACACTGTCCTTTACACCCTGAATACCCAGTCCCAAACTTCCTTGATTACCAGGAATGAGTATTATAGCAGGAAAGGGTACAGTCTTATACCTATCTATGGTTTCCTCTATGTCCTTTGCAATAGACTCAGTAACAAAGATTACAGCATAATCACCCTTTGCTAACCTATTTATAAGGAGACTAGCCTCTTTAGGCTGCGTTACGGGAAATACTGCAATTCCAAGGGATTTAAACGCCAATACCGAGTCCTTATCTCCAACTACACCTATTTTATGCATAAGTATCACGTAACCTTTCCGAGATTTTGTCTGCCGGAATATTATTTATCTTGCCTACCATGATGATACGTATAAGATCTATCTCATTTTGCTTTGCTAATATATACGCTACAATAGGAGCTATACCAAACGATTCCCACTTTTTTGCCTTTATATAATCCATAAGGTAGTCATCAGCGAGCCTTTCATACAGCGTCAAACTACCCTGTTTTGCAAACTGCTGCACCCCTAGAATTATTACCCTTTCATACTCGGAATTCTTTAGCTCATTCATCAGCCATTCGGAAGGTTGATCAAGGGCCTGAACAAAAAAATCTTCATTTAGAATTCCTCCGGGCAGGAGCAGGTGTCTTAAAAACTCTGCACCATTACCTATTCGCTTTACCCTAAGCAATGTCTTTATATTTACCAGATCTACTTTTTTTTCAAAATATCCTTTTACAAACTCATCTTTTTGATCGCGGCAGATGCAAAAAATATGTTCATACATGGCCTTGTCCAATACTACATCTATCTTTTGCGGGTCTACCTTTGTACTTAGCATGTTTTCTAATATTTCCAGCGCACCAGCAATATAATCGGGCAAATCCCTATAATCATTATCATCTATTGCCTTTTTTATATTGTCTATCGGTACAGTAGATACACCCATTAAGGGCTCAGGATTTTCCATCTTTAAATATTTAGACTTTAATATAACCTTCACGTTGTGTATATCCTGATTTATAAAAAACAATTGGGTTAAATCAGGATTTGGAGAAATAGACTGCATAAGGTCATATACGCCCTTTAATTCACGAGATAGCATATCTTCATACTCATATGGAGTCTTAAGCTCGGATACGGCTATGGCATAATCGGTCTCAGATAATATTTTAAGCACATCCTGTGGGCTATTTGCGTCTACCATGCGGTCTATCCTGTCCTTGCCAAGCAATTTTGGTTCTAATGCCCTTATACGTCCAACGGCATAGTTATACGTTGTAGCTGCCATATCCTATCACTCCTCACTGAATAAAAGTGCTGCCACCTCAGGTTCTATCTCATCCCTAACCATGCGAAGTATGGATTCAAAAGAGTTGTTTATTTCCATACCATTAAATTTTATTATAAATCCCGTCTTGAATTCACCGCTGTCAGACGATAACTTAAGTTCGCCTTTTTTACCTGCAGCCCTTAACTGCTCATTTAACCTGTTTATAAACTGCTGGTTCAATACCCTGCCGCCATTGGCGGGAGACACTATATCCTCATCGCCTTCCAAAGGATAGCTAAGCAATAGCTCAGAAATAAGCTTTTCATATTCTGCCTGTGGCATATTGGATATTTTATCGAGAACAGCAGCAAAACTTTTATCTATCATCTGTTGTTTTACAGCAAGCTCCTTTTGTTTCAATTCAAGGGTAGCTGCTGAAATCATACGTCTCTTACGCTCGTCTGCCGCTTCCCTTGCTTTAACCAACAATCTATCCTTTAATGCATGACCTTCCTTTGCTTTGTTCTTCTTTATCTCATCTGCCTTGATCTGGGCATCATCTATTATCCCTTGAGCTTCTTGCCTAGCATCTTCCAGTATACGACCAGTTATCTTTTCTATTCCATTATTCATTTAATACAACCCCTTATAGAGATATACCATTTACCATAAGGAAAGAAGCAAGCAGTGCCAATACTGCATAGGTCTCAACCATGACTGCAAATGTTATAGCTTTACCTGATTCCTCAGGTCTCTTTGCTACAAGCCCAACACCTGCTACTGCTGCTTTACCCTGAGCAATGGCAGATAAAATACCTACAATGGCTATTGGAAGTGAAGCTGCTACAAACTGCCATCCTTGTCCGGTAGTTACCTGGGTCATGCCACCGAATATATTTATTTTACCCATTATTATAAAGCCAACAAGCAACCCATATATGCCCTGAGTACCTGGAAGAGCTTCCAATATAAGTACTTTACCAAATTTATCAGGATCCTCTGATACTACTCCTGCAGCACTCTGCCCCACCATACTAACAGCTATAGCAGAGCCAATACCTGGCAATAATACTGATAATGATGCTGCCAAAATAGCTAATATTTGTCCTAATTCCATAGTTAAACAGCCTCCTCTTTGTTTATTTGAGTATATTTTGTTTTTATTGATAAGGGTTTAAAGGCATGGCCTCCACCCTCGAAAAACCTACCAAAAAATTCGATATACTGCAATCTACTGGCATGTACATATGCTCCAATAGTATTTATTGCAATATTAAACAGATGTCCTACTACAAGAATAAATACTGCTAAGATCCACCCTATTGGGGAACTGCCTAAAATAGCAGCCATCTTGTTCAAAACCATACCTATAACGCCTGTCGCAAGACCCAATGCAAAGAGTCTTGAATAGGACAATACATCGCTTAAAAAACCTGTAATATCATATAGACTCAATATACCTTTTACAAGCTTTTTGAATATATTTTTTTCTTCTCTTCCTTGGGTTAATATAAGTCCTACTGCACCTGCAATTGACATATATTTTCCAACCGTATAAGCCGTAGACTCAGTATTTGATTTATTAAGTCCAAATACTATAAGGCCTATAAGAAAGACATACCAAAATCCTTGATCGAATACGGCAGCCCATGGATGGCCGTCTCTTACATTCATATATGCCTTTATAGCCATACCTGCAAATATCTGTACAATACCCATGGCAAAACATAGTATAAGCATGCGTACAGGTTCATCTAGCGGATTAAACCACAATGGCGGAATGCCTAGCATGGTTCCCGCATCTCCGAACCAGCTACCATATAATGCACCCCATATAAAAGTAGATATGCCACCTAAAGCTATAAGCTGTCCTAATCTTTTGGAATCACCCTGCCATTTATACTTTTTGGTAAAATAAGATGCTAAAATAGCTAGAATCAAACCATAGGCAGCATCCCCTAACATCATGCCAAAGAACACAAAGTAGAATGGCGCCATATATGCATTTGGATCCAGCTCATGTGAATTTGGAGTACTATAGAGATTAGTAACAACTTCAAATGGTTGAACTATTGGCGGGTTATTTACTGCAACTGGGAACACTTCATCCTCAGCTGGATCCTCGAATTTTATATCATAATATGGTGTAATATTTGATATTTTTTTAACAAGGTGTTCCGTCTGAGACTCCGGTATCCAGCCCTTTAGCATAAACGTACTATGTGTAGTTGAAATATTATTATTTGCCCTTAGCCTATCCGCATCTATAGATACTGCATCATACATAAGTTCTATATCATTTAATGCAGTTAAAAACTCTCTAGCATCATGATCTATAGACTGCCTCTTTTTTTCTATCTGCTTTAGATCTTCCCTAAGTCTTTGTTCATTTTGACTTGGCGTACCAGTGATACCACCAAATGTAGCCTTGCTGAAACTGAATTGCTTTAATGCATCTTCCACATCCAGAGAGGCTGATTCATGATATATCATGAGATAATTTATCTGGTCTTTAGAGCTACCTACCCTCTCTAAAAAAAGCAATTCCATATTATCATTAAAATATGTCTCAAAAGACTGCACATTCCCTTTATCTACAGAACCTAGAAGGATTTTTGTCTTTTTGGTATCCTTTATATGTTCTAAGGGTATCTTTAGATTATCCCAGCTTTCAAATTGGGGTATAGCATTCACTATACGTGTTTGTTCAGTTTTTAAATTGTTAAGCTGACTATCCAAATCATGACATTTTTTGCATACATCAAATATATACTGTTTATCTGGTAAATCTTCAGTTAATTTTTCTAATGATACCTCATTGGGGACTGAAAATAGCCCCCCTTTATTGGAACCATATCTGTTTAAGAAATCTATGGCAAACTGTAGCTCAGTTAATTGTGCTTCCACCCCTTCTAACTCCTCTATTATCTGGGGGGAAACTCTAACTTCATTTTCATCCTGGTCTCCATCCAAATCGGTAATCTCTAAATTACCCATCCGTTGGATGACTTTCAATATCTGATCCCGTTCTGAATTAAGACCCAATAATGAAACCCTTTTCATCTTAACTATTGCCATTGGAATTCACAATCCTTCCCATAATGAAGTCAACAGCCTGCCCGATATGCTCCTGTGCAGCCTTCTCTATCTCCTGACACTTCTTGTCAGTCTGGGAAGATAGCTTTGATATCTCTGCCTCTGCCCCTTTTTCAGCCGCATCAATTAACCTATTTTTTTCGTCTTCCGCTTCTTTTTGAGAGCGTTTTAAAACCTCTGCTCCCTCATCCTCTGCCTGCCTAATAATATCTTTTGCCTTTTGTAAAGCGTCAAGTCGAATTTTCTCTGCATCGGCTTCTGCCTGATGTATCATATTTAAAACATCCATAGACAAAGCACTCACCACCTTTTTATTACTTGGTGCCAAAAAGTCTATCACCTGCATCTCCTAAACCAGGAACTATATACCCATCTTCATTTAATTTTTCATCTAGAGCGGCAACAAATATATCCACATCCGGATGGTCTTCTTGAAGTCGTGAAACTCCTTCCGGTGCAGCTATAAGACACACAAATTTTATGCTCTTTGCTCCCCGCTGTTTTAAGAATGTAATAGCTGCGCTAGCAGAACCACCGGTAGCTAGCATTGGATCTATAATTATAAAATCCCTTTCTTCAACATCAGAAGGTAGCTTGCAATAGTATTCCACTGGCTCTAGGGTTTCAGGATCCCTATATAGTCCTATATGCCCCACCTTCGCTGCTGGTATAAGCTTTAACATACCATCTACCATACCCAAACCTGCTCGAAGTATAGGTACAAGCCCTACTTTTTTGCCTGATATTACCTTGGTCTTTGCCTTACCCATTGGAGTATCAATTTCTACCTCTTTTAACTGGATATCACGGGTAACTTCATATCCCATTAATAGAGCTACCTCTTCCACCAGTTCCCTAAACTCTTTAGAACCAGTATTTTTATCCCGTATAAGTGTTAATTTGTGCTGTATTAGCGGATGATCCATTACATGAACTTTTGACATTTTAAACAATCACCTCAACATATTGGTATTAATATTCGTACATACATTTCTATATATTATACAATAATTTTGCAGCAGCTGTCTAGCAAAGTTCGCCATCAATTTGACAAATTTAACTTTTTAATTACCTTTTTCAATGCTTCTCCAATATCCCATGCACATCTTCTATATGTTTCCACGTCTTGACCAA
The DNA here is from genome assembly GCF_004138105.1 of Xylanivirga thermophila. Lineage (NCBI taxonomy): Bacteria > Bacillati > Bacillota > Clostridia > Caldicoprobacterales > Xylanivirgaceae > Xylanivirga > Xylanivirga thermophila. The sequence goes on from NZ_RXHQ01000002.1 coordinate 165,507, forward strand.
ATGGATCTAATATATCAGGATCTTCATATCCGGCAAACTCTTTAAGGGTATACACTTTTTCCATTGCAGATGGCTCCATAATCTTTATAAGCATCTTTTGATCATTTGTCATGGTAAGGATCAAGTTGGCATTTTGAACAAGCTCAGGAGTCAATCTACATGCCCTGTGCCCTGTAAGGTCAAGGTCCAACTCATTCATCACCTCTATCGCCTGTAAAGTGGCCCTATCTCCTTCTGTAGCATATATACCTGCAGAACCTGCCATTATATCATTTATTTGAGCTTCTTTTAGATATTGTTTAAACATTACCTCTGCCATACTGCTCCTGCATGTGTTCCCTGTACATACAAAAAGTATTTTACGCAAAAGGCTACCTCCTAAAAATAATATCTATATATTTATTACATGAAAACCTGCAGCCCTGAGCATTCGATTCATTATGGCCAACCCTTCGTCTTTTGTCCCTACACCTTCGGCCAGTATAATATCTACACCTAAATCATCAAATTGCCGCAAATCTGCAAAAAGCTTGGATGCTATGGTAGATAACCGGCTACGTGTTCCCATAATAAGCACTGAAGCCTTAATATCTTCATATAGGGTATAAGTCTCCTCCGTAGCTAGGATCCCCACCTTTTTCCCCTGTGATATATATTGCATAGCTAATGCTTTAATATGTTTTGCTATGGCATCCGGATTTCCCTGCACTATTGTAACAGGAGCCTTTGGTGCATAATGGGTGTATTTCATGCCCGGAGATTTTACCCGTTCGCCTTTGAGGGGAGGTGTAAGCACCCTTTTATCAACCTGTACCTCTCCTAGTACCGTTTCCAACATTTCCTGCGTTATTCCACCTGGCCGTAGTATTGTAGGTATATTGGACGTCAAATCTAATACGGTAGATTCCAATCCTACGCTACATTCACCGCCGTCTATTATAAATGGTATACGTCCCTGCATATCCTCCATAACATGCTGAGCAGTAGTAGGACTAGGACGTCCTGAACGGTTTGCGCTAGGTGCTGCAATAGGCACACCGCATTCCTTGATAAAGGCCCTTGCTACTTCATTTCTAGGCATCCTTATGCCCACTGTATCCAGCCCTGCAGTTACTTCATCGGGTATTATACTAGATTTTTCCAATATAATAGTAATGGGCCCCGGCCAAAAAGCCTCCATTAATTTTAAGGCCTTTGGTGGAACCCCATTCACCAATTGATATATTTCGTTTATCGAAGCAATATGGACAATAAGAGGGTTGTCAGAAGGTCTTCCCTTTGCATAGAAGATCTTTCGTACCGTCTCTCCATCAAGGGCATTTGCACCAAGTCCATATACCGTTTCCGTCGGAAATGCTACTACCTCACCTTGTCTTATATATTGGGCCGCTTTTTTTATAACGGCATAATCATTATCTAGTTCATTAATCTTCTGTATTAAAGTTTGCAAATTCATTACTCCTTTTACATCATAGATGAAATTACAATTCCTAGTATGACTCCAAATAACAGTCCTAGGCTCGATATCCGTCCTTTATATAATTCTACAGATTCCGGTATAAGCTCTGCACATGTTATATACAACATGGCACCTCCCGCAAAAGCAAGACATATACTTATAAACATGGGAGAGATACCACCTAGTAAATATCCTATAAAAGCACCTAAGCCAGTAGGTACCCCTGATAAGAGTGTAAGCATAAAAACCTTTAATTTATCCATCCCTCCCGCCCTTAACGGGGTAGCCATAGCTACTCCCTCTGGTATATCATGAAGGGCAATCACAAGACTGAGACCTAAACCATAGGATTCATAGGCAGTAAATCCAGAACCTATAGCGAGACCTTCAGGTAAGTTATGTAGCGCAATACCTACGGTTAATAGGATACCCGTTTTCAAAAGTTCATTTTTCCCTTTTGATTCCATATCACGATATATTAAATGTTCACAAAAAATTATAACAGCTACACCTAATATAATACCCATAATACCGCAAGCGAAACTACCAATTTCAAAAGATTTAGGCAATAGATCAAAACACACCACCGCAATCATAAGTCCACTTGAAAAACTGAGAAGGGTACTTAAAAGGCGTTTGCTGGGGGTATCAAGAAAAAACGCTATCATTCCGCCCAAACCTGTCCCTATGATACCTGCAGATGCACCTATAATGCTACTTACAAGCAATGGATTCAACCCCTACCATCTCCCCATTCTAAAATCTTATATATTGTATTCAGGAAGACATAGGAGTATGCCTTGTTATACGGGGCTTGCCATAAGCTTGAGCTTTTCAGCCTGATCTGCAGAAATAAGACTATTTATCATCTCTTCGAGGTCTCCATCTAGAAAAGATTCAAGCTGATAGATAGTAAAGCCAATTCTATGATCAGTCACTCTGCCTTGGGGAAAATTATAAGTTCTTATTCTTTCGCTACGATCTCCAGTACCTATTTGACTTTTCCTAGCTTCAGCATACTGACTGTTTTGTTCCTGCTCTGCCATATCAAGGAGCCTGGCTTTAAGTACCCTTAATGCCTTTTCCTTGTTTTTAAGCTGGGACTTTTCATCCTGACATGTAACTACCATTCCGGTAGGTATATGGGTAATTCTAACAGCAGAATCGGTGGTATTTACACTTTGTCCACCATGCCCTGAAGATCTGTATACATCTACCCTTAGATCATTGGGATTTATTTCAACATCCACATCTTCCGCTTCAGGTAGTACTGCTACAGTAGCAGTAGAAGTATGGATACGCCCACCAGATTCGGTAGTGGGAATACGCTGCACCCTATGAACTCCGCTTTCATATTTTAGTCTACTATATGCTCCTTTACCCTCTATAACAAAGATAATCTCCTTTACACCACCCATATCGGTATAATTGGAGCTTAGTATCTCTACCTTCCACCTTTGACGCTCAGCATATCTGGTATACATCCTAAAAAGGTCAGCACCAAAAAGGGCTGCCTCTTCACCACCGGCACCACTGCGTATCTCTACCACTACATTCTTTTCATCATTTGGATCTTTAGGTAGCAACAATATTTCAAGTTCTTCCTTTAATTCTTGCTGTTTCTTTTTTAATTTAGACAATTCTTGTTCTACCATATCTTTGAACTCTTTATCTGATTCTTCTAGGAGGAGCCCCTGGGTTTCTTCTATCTCCCCTGTTACGTCTTTGTATTCCCTGTATTTATTTACTATGGGCTCTAATTCTGCATTTTCCTTGACCAATTTTCTCCATTTGTCCTGCTGCCCGATAATCTCCGGATTGGATATGGCAATACTTAATTGTTCATATTGCTTTTCTATAAAGTCTAATTTATCAAACATATACTTGTATCTGCCCCCTTATTTCTCTAATAGCGCTAAAACTACCCTGTCTATACCGGACAGGTCCTTTAAAAAAGATATTCCATCATAGGACCCATTATTTTTTAATATTTCCCTTACCTTGCTACTCTGGTTATACCCTACTTCCACAGCCCATAGACCACCCTCTTTAAGAAATGGACGAGCTCCTTTTGCAAGCATACGATAAAAATTTAGGCCATCTATTCCTCCATCAAGGGCCAATTGAGGCTCATATTCACTTACCTGTTTTTCTAGTATTTTTATATCTTCCGTAGGTATATATGGCGGATTGGATACCATTACATCAAAATATCCCCCGTACCTATCCCTGTTCAGCTCTTCAAAGATATTGCTATGAATAAAATTTATTCTATCCCCTACTCCACAACTTTGGGCGTTTTGCCGTGCTATTTTAAGGGCATCTTTGCTTATATCCACAGCTGTAATATATGCATTTTTAGCATAATAGGCTATGCTAACTGCAATACATCCGCTTCCTGTGCCAATTTCCAAAATATTTATCCTATCTTTCCTTGATTGTGAATGTTTTATTATATGTTCGACGAGTACCTCTGTATCACATCTAGGAATAAGTACTGACTTATCTACATAAAACCTTAGACCCATAAATTCCTTATATCCCATTATATATTGAATAGGTTTACCTGTAGAACGGAGTTTTATAAGGCCAAAAAATCTGTCATTCTGTTCATCAGATGGTACATAATGTCTGTTTATATACAATTCATAACGCTCCCAACCTAGGATATAACTAAGTAACATCTCCGCCTCCAAGCGAGGCATCTTTATGTTATTAGCTTGGAGGATTTTCTGTGCTTGGTTCAAAAGATTTACAACAGTCACAATCTATTATATCCTCCTCCTGATCCATGGCAGCTAAAAAAGCCTGTATTGCCACTTCAAGCTGTGCATCATCCGGCTCTTTGGTAGTAAGTTTTTGTAGCATAAGACCAGGAAACATCACTATATTAACTAATTTTGACTGGCTTTTACCTGCCCATCTGATTATTTCGTAGGATAAACCTGCAACAAGGGGCATTAAAAGGATCCTAATTACTACCCGCATGGCCATGTTACCCCAGCCTAAAAATGAAAATAATATTATGCTAACCACCATTACGATAAGTAAAAAAGCCGTACCACATCTAGGATGAAGAGTAGTATATTTTCTTGCATTTTCAACCACAAGTTCTTCCCCATGCTCATAGCAATGGATGGTTTTATGCTCAGCACCATGATACTCAAAGACCCTTCTTATATCCTTTATCTGACTTATGGATATTATATATATTAAAAATATTAATAATCTTACAAGTCCTTCAGCCAGATTCATACCTACGCTGCTACTTATCCACCCCTTTAAAAAATTGGTTATAAACGTAGGTAGCACTATAAACAGCAGAGTTGCAAAAAGTATAGCCAATACTACTGATGTTGTTATCATTACATTTTCCACATTTTTGCCAAACTTGTCAGCCAAAAATTTTTCGAATTTAGACGGCTGATACTCTTCTTCCGCTTCATCACCGTATAACTCAGCTGAAGTCATAAGAGAAGATACACCCGTTACCATACTTTCAATAAAAGCTACTGCCCCCCGCACTATAGGCCAACCAAGGATTGGATATTTTTCTTTAAGGGGTTTGGAAGATTTAGCATCTATCTGGATGGTCCCATCACTACGCCTAACGGCTATAGCAATCTTATCTGGAGACTTCATCATCACACCTTCTATTACAGCCTGACCCCCTATATTACATTTTTTCATAGCTTTTCCCTTCCCTTATAGAAAAATACAGACCGGGAATATGCCCCAATCTGTATTTTGTTATTATTGCAGCAATTACTTGTCAGCTTTCTTATTTAAGCCATACCTTCTATTGAAGCGTTCTACACGGCCCCCAGTATCCACCAATTTCTGCTTACCTGTAAAAAACGGATGGCATTTTGAGCATATTTCAACCTTTAGTTCTTTCTCAGTAGAACCTGTAGTAAAGGTTTCACCGCATGCACATTTCACCACTGCATCCTTATAATATTTTGGATGTATATCTGGTCTCATAAACGTTCACCTCTTTCATTAAGCCTAACAGCATATACCCTATCTTAATCACTACTAATCTTTTATTATACTTTATTTTTATCAAAAGTCAATAAAAATTATGATTTCCATTGGGGCAATATATGGGCCTTTTGTAATGCCCTAAGGATAATAAGAACTATAGGTCCTAAGAACAACCCAACTATGCCAAATGCCTGCATGCCTATATACATTGCTATTAATGTTACCAGTGGATGCAAACCTAGATTTGTTCCCACTATTCTAGGTTCTATGCTTTGTCTTATTACTGAAATAATCAAATACAATACTAAAAATCCCGCACCTCGAAAGGCATTACCCATTAAAAAATATATAATTCCTGCAGGAATAAGTACTGTACCAGTGCCCAAAATCGGCAAAGCATCTATTACAGCAGTTAAAGCAGCAAAAGAAAATGCATATTTAACATTTAATATGGTATATCCTATTAATAGTTCTATAAACGTAATAAATATAAGGGTAAGCTGTGCCTTTATAAAACCTGCAAACGCAGATGTAAGATCGGATTTTAATGTACCCATTCTATCTGCCCATATACCGGGAAATTGATTATATAGAAATTTAGATATTTTTTCCCTGTCCCTGCTCATAAAAAAAGCAGCAACTATGGTTATTATTATAAACACAAAAATCTGTGGCAAAGATTTGGCAAAATTGAGCATATATTTGAGCAGAGTCTGCAACCATCCGCTGATCGTACCTGCTATGGTACCCAAATTATCCTGAATGGTCTTAATTATCTCCGGAGGTACATTTAAATATATATTATTTAAAGCTGATTGAATATAATCACCCATATAATGTACATCCGGCATTTCGCCAGTCAATTTTACAAGCTCCACAGTCATACGATAAAAAGCAAAGCCTATTATCCAACCTAGCAGAAATATAAATAGGATAAGCACTACACCTACAGCTAGTCCCCTTGAAATTTTCGATTTATTCTGCAAAAAGCGTACCGGTTTTTCTATCAAAGATGTTATAAGTAGAGCAATTATAAATGGTGCTACATATTTAAATAATTTAGTAAAAAATATAACAACCAGAAATAAAATTGCTGCTACCCATATACCTGTTTTTATAAGCCTTAGATGTTTTTCCGACAATACTGCCATTAAATATTTGTCCTCCTAATATTCAAATCATCTGTAGCTTGAAAAAGTGTCCCGCTCTATTTGATATCCTTCCTTATCCACTATATTAAAGTGCTCTAGCATAAGATCTATAAATTCATCATTGGAATTTGTACGCATGGCATCATTTATTATAATCTCCATAGCCCTATCAGGACGTCCTTCACTTAGATGTTTGCGTATACTCCATACACCTTCCAATTCCTTTTGAGAAAGTAACAATTCCTCCCGCCTTGTACCCGATTTGTTCAAATCTATTGCTGGGAATATTCTCTTCTCAGACAATTTTCTATCAAGGTGTATCTCCATATTGCCAGTACCTTTAAATTCCTCAAATATAACTTCATCCATTCTACTACCAGTCTCCACCAATGCAGTAGCAATAATAGTAAGGCTCCCGCCTTCTTCAATATTCCGTGCAGCACCAAAAAATCTCTTTGGTTTGTGAAGTGCACCAGGGTCAAGACCACCGGATAACGTACGACCTGTTGGTGGCACTACAAGGTTATAAGCCCTTGCCAGTCTCGTAAGACTGTCCATCAATATAACCACATCTCTACCATGCTCTACCAAGCGCTCTGCCCTCTCTAGTACCATATCAGATACCTTTATATGATGTTCCGGTAGCTCATCAAAAGTAGAATATACAACATCACCATTTATTGAACGCTGCATATCCGTTACCTCTTCCGGGCGCTCATCTATAAGAAGTACTATAAGATAAATTTCAGGATAATTTAAGGTTATGCTATTTGCAATCTTTTTAAGGAGTGTAGTTTTACCTGCTTTAGGAGGAGCAACTATAAGACCTCTTTGTCCCTTGCCTATGGGGGAAACTAAATCAATGAGCCGTACAGCAAGGTCCTTTGGATTGTTCATATTTTCCAGAGTAATACGTTCACGTGGATATATGGGGGTAAGCTCATCAAACGATCTGCGCCTATTTGCCTTTTCAGGATCTTCTCCATTTATTGCCGTAACATATAAAAGTGCCTGAAACTTTTCACCTTCTCTAGCCGGCCTAGTCTTACCTGTCACTAGATCACCAGTTTGAAGATTAAAACGACGAATCTGAGATTGGGATATATACACGTCCCTATTTCCTGGTAGATAATTATCTGAACGTAAAAATCCATATCCGTCGGGCAACACTTCTAAAACACCTTCAGCATCTCCACATTCACCGGTATTTAATAGAATAGGAACAGCTGGATTGGACGTATTATAATATTTTCTCGCATACTCAACCTGTTTTTCATAGTCATCATGTTCATTTGCATGGGCAGCTTCCCTAGCCTCTTTTCCCTTATTTTGAAAACCATTTTCATGTTTAATTTCTTCTTTTTCATTATCCTCTTGTTTATTCTGATCTGCTTGTTCCTCGAACTGTTGCTTACCAGATTGTATATCTATTACAGTTTGCTCTTCAGATATAGCTGAATCTTCTCTGTTCTTCCGGGGTCTACCTCGCCTCGTATGTGGCTTTTCTTCCAATGGCTGTTCAATATTTGTACCTTCATCGGTCTTTGACACTAACCTTGGCCGTCCCCTCTTTCTAGATTTTTGAGCCTCACTTTGCTTTGATTCTTCAGTAAGCGTTGCCTCTTTTGTATTGCTTTCTATATCCGTCTTTTCCCCTTCTGGCTGCATCTGATCTTTTGCCATCTCACTTAATCGCTCTTCAATAGCCGTAATAAGATCTGCTTTTTTGTATCTAGTAACTGCTTTTACACCAATCTGTTTACCAAATTCCCTAAGGTCTAATATGGTGTTATTCTCTAAACGACTTAGATCCAACATCATTCCTCACTTTCCATATAATATTTTATTATTTGCTAAATATAGGCATATTAAAATTTAATCTAATGATTTACTATAGAATTGGCAATGCTATAAAAAACCATAACAATAGTATTGCCAGAAACATATAATGTATACAACTATACAGTTCTTTGAAAATCCAACAAAGAATTGGAATACCATTAAAGATAGTGGCAGACATAAAGGTAAAATATTATACTGTACACACCTTATTATAATATTATATGCCCAAAATCGTCAATATTAAATGCTCAAAAATATACACAAAAAATTTCAATGATTTTCAGTCCTTTTTACTATGTCTCATGCATATAAGCCATTTTTTATAAAAATATTCAATATTCATTCAGCCAGTATAATTATTTTAACCCTTTTAGCAATACTATAAACATAAATATATGGAATAAAACATTTTCACATATTCAACATACATAAAATATGATAAAATACTAATAGTTTTAATGTCTTAGCTATGAAAGGAGATTTTTATGAACGAAAAAATAAAGTTGGCTGTACTTTTCGGTGGGCAATCTGGAGAACATGAAGTATCCTTAGTCTCAGCCACATCGATTATAAAGAATATTGACTGTCAAAAATACGATATGTATCTTATAGGAATAACCAAAGACGGCAAATGGCTCCTATTTGAAGGTGATATAGATAAGATTGCAACGGGCAAATGGGAACAAGAAGCCCAGCCTATAGTCTTCCCCGGAGATCCATCGTTCGGTGGATTTTTCTTAATAAGCAATCCTAACAGAATCCATCATGTAGATGTTGTTTTTCCAGTAATGCATGGTCCCCATGGAGAAGATGGTACTATTCAGGGCCTTTTAGAGCTAGCAAACATACCATATGTAGGATGTGATGTGGTAGCATCTGCTGCAGGCATGGATAAGGCTATATCAAAATATATATTTGAAAGTAAAAATCTACCCCAAGCCAAATACATGATAATACTTAAAAGGGATTTTGAAAATAATAAAAACGATATATTGACTGAAATAGAAAAGGTGTTCCCATATCCGGTATTTGTAAAGCCAGCAAATATGGGTTCTAGCGTAGGTATTTCAAAGGCATATGATAGGGATAGCTTAAAAAAGGCTATATGTCTAGCTTCAAAATATGATAGAAAAATAATAATAGAAGAATTCATAAATGGGCATGAGATAGAATGTGCTGTACTTGGAAACAATAATCCTCAGGTATCGGTACCCGGTAGAATAGTACCTTCTAATGATTTTTATGACTATACTGCAAAATACAATGACGAAGGTAAATCAAGGCTTATAATCCCCGCCGATATAGACAAAGACACTGTAAATGAAATACACAATATAGCTATAAAAGCCTATAAAGCACTAGACTGTAGTGGTTTAGCTCGTATAGATTTTTTTGTACACAAAGAAACAAACAAGGTATATCTAAATGAAGTAAACACCATGCCAGGTTTTACGAATATAAGTATGTATCCAAAGCTATTCCAAGAGAGCGGTATACCCTATGAAAAGCTAATAGATAATCTCATAGACCTAGCAATAGATCGTTTTAAAGAAAAGCACAATATAGAATAATATATAATATTGTTGAAAGGGGCTTTTATATAATGGACAACAGGGCTATCGGCGTTTTTGATTCAGGATTGGGCGGGCTTACAGTAGTAAAGGAACTTATGAAACAACTCCCAAATGAGAGCATTGTATATTTTGGTGATACTGCACGTATACCATATGGCACCCGTTCACCTCAGATGGTGGCAAAATACTCCGCCCAATGCATCCGTTTTTTGATGAGGCACAATATAAAAATGATTATTATTGCTTGTAATACGGTAAGTTCATGCTGCCTAGATACTTTACAAAATCTATTTGATCTTCCCATAATAGGGGTAATATCACCTGGAGCCAAAGCTGCAGTTAAAACTACAAAAAATGGCAGGGTAGGAGTTATAGGTACCCGTGGTACCATAAACAGCGGGGCATATGAAAAGGAAATAAATAAATTGAATAAGGATATAAATGTAATAAGTACGGCTTGTTCCCTGTTTGTGCCTATAGTCGAGGAAGGCTGGTTCAACACCGATGTGGCTTACTTGACAGCAAAACGATATCTAGATATCATGAAGAAAGAAGACATAGATACATTGGTATTAGGTTGTACCCACTATCCACTGCTGACAGATACAATTACAAAAGTTATGGGTCCAAATACCATATTGGTAAATCCGGCTGAAGGTACTGCAGCTCAGGTAAAAGAGATACTATCAAATAATGATATGTTAAGGGATAAATTTGTGGGACATGCAGAGTATAAATACTATGTAAGCGACTTTGGGCAAAAATTCAAACAAATCGGCAGCCGCTTTTTAAACTATGACATAGAATATGCTGAAAAAATAGACATTGAAATGTATTAGACCGGTTTAAGGGGGAAATTTTGTGGATAAAAGGGTAATACTATCCATAAAGGGAAATCAGACAAGCTTTGATGGGCAAAATAATTCCATAGAGCTTATAACTGAAGGAAGATTGTATACAAAAGAAAATAAATATTATATAGAATATGAAGAAAGTGAAATATCTGGTATAGAAGGAACTAAAACCAGTTTTATAGTAGAGGATAATAAAATCCTTATAGAACGGGCTGGTAACCATGAAACCAAATTTGTATTCCAAACTGGCAGGAAATCAATAAACTGCTATCAAACTCCATTTGGATATATGGAGCTTGGCATATACTCATCCAAAGTAGATTGGGATATAGATGACAAACATGGAAAATTGGACATACATTATCAATTGGACTTTGGATGGCAATACGCAAGTTTCAACAGCCTTCTTATATCATATGATGAAGCCAATTGAAACTTTATGGTTACACTTACCAGGACAATGAAAATAGTATAAATCGTAAAAGAAACTGGCTTCAAATATAAAAAGAGTTTCAAACCATCATATAAAACTATTGGTTGAAAATTATCGATAAAAATGGCACTTGACAATATCATTCATTAGATTATAAAATTAATGTCATGTAGAATTTTGTTGAAAAGTTTCGGAGGAAAATATGGCTACTAAATACATTTTTGTAACGGGAGGAGTAGTTTCCTCTCTTGGCAAGGGAATAACTGCGGCATCATTAGGACGGCTATTAAAGAACAGGGGGTTGAAGGTTTCTATCCAAAAATTCGACCCCTATATTAATGTAGATCCTGGCACCATGAGCCCATATCAACATGGAGAGGTATTTGTCACAGAAGATGGGGCAGAAACAGACCTAGATCTCGGGCATTATGAGCGCTTCATAGACACCAATTTAAGCAAAAGTAGCAATGTAACAGCTGGCAGAATTTATTGGTCGGTAATAAATAAAGAGCGCCAGGGAGATTATCTAGGTGGAACGGTTCAAGTAATACCCCATATAACGAATGAGATAAAACACAAGATATACAAGGTGGCAGAAGAATCCAATCCTGATGTGGTTATTACTGAAATAGGTGGTACGGTAGGCGATATTGAAAGTTTACCCTTTATGGAGGCCATTCGTCAAATTAGAAGTGAAATGGGTGCAGAAAACTGTATGTATATACATGTCACACTGGTACCCTATCTCCATAAGGCGGGAGAACTTAAAACCAAACCTACCCAGCATAGCGTCAAAGAATTGCGCAGTATAGGCATACAACCTGATGTTATAGTGTGTCGTTCCGAGATGCCACTTACAGATGAACTTAAAGAGAAAATTGGACTGTTCTGCAGTCTAGATGCAGAACATGTGGTACAAAATGTAGATGCGGATAATCTATATGAAGTGCCACTTCTTATGGAAAAAGAAGGTTTAGACGATTTGGTAGTAAGACGTCTAAAATTGTGCGATGGCAAGGCTGCTGATATGACGGCCTGGCGCGCAATGGTGGAAAAGATGAAAAAGTTAAATGGTACTGTTACCATAGCGCTTGTGGGAAAATATATAGAACTTCATGATGCATATATCAGTATAGTAGAAGCCTTATCCCATGGTGGTTTGGAACATAATGTAGATGTCAAGATTAAATGGATACATGCAGAGGAAGTAGAAGATACTAATGTAAAAACACTATTAGAGGATGTAGACGGAATATTAGTCCCTGGTGGCTTTGGCGACAGGGGAATAGAAGGAAAGATATGCGCCATAAGATATGCAAGGGAAAACAAGATACCATATTTCGGAATTTGCTTGGGTATGCAAACAGCTGTCATAGAATTTGCAAGGAATGTAGCAGGTTTAAAGGATGCCAACAGCACCGAATTCGACCCCGATACAGAATATCCCGTAATAGATATAATGCAATCTCAAAAGGATGTGGAAGAAAAGGGAGGTACTATGCGACTAGGGGCATATCCTTGCCATATAAAGGATAATACTCTAGCCAAGGCTGCATATAATGAAGACATCATAAACGAAAGGCACAGGCATAGGTATGAGTTTAACAACAATTTTAGTGATGTATTATCTAATAATGGTTTGATAATATCAGGTATGTCTCCTGATAATAAATTGGTTGAAATGGTGGAATTAAAAGATCATCCATGGTTTGTTGGAGTACAATTTCATCCAGAGTTTAAATCAAGGCCAAATCGTCCCCATCCCCTATTTAGGGATTTTATAGGTGCAGCAGTTGAGTATCAAAAAAATAAATAATATTAATCTTATTTATTTCGATTATGAAAGGCCGGGAACGAGGTGAATATTCACCTCGTTCCCGGCCTTTGGTATTTTCCTGGCTATTTAGTTTGACCATTTACACTGCGTTCAGCAATTTCTATAGCTTTTGTTACAATATTACCACAATCTCTTGAACTGACATTGCCCCAACCCTGTGTCTTTACGATGTCATATACACCTAATTCCTTTGCTATTTCCTCTTTAAGTTGATCTGACATCCTACTTCTACCGTTTCTAGCCATTTAAATACCTCCTTTTCTAACAATCCAGCTTAAATAATATTAGCCGAATTGTTAGTCTTAGTTTGTCCCCTTTTTTACACTGTATGTTATAAAGTTTTTGGTTATATCACCAATTGTCCACTATTTGTGTCTATAATTTTTAATATATCTGCCTCTTCTCCAGTATTTGCATCTATATATATAATAAAGTTATCATCTCCATATTTACCTTTAAATTCGTAGCATAATCTTTCACCTTTTGATATGGTAGGTATAATAGCCAGCCTCTCCGATGTAATATTAAATCTTGAATTCACCAGCTCCCTTGCCTCTTTTTCTGTTAGTTTAGGCTCGCCTATCTTTCGTTCTTTATGATTTGCTATATAATTTTTTGCTTCAAATCCAAACACCTTGCCATCTTTAAGGGAAATTTTTATTTTTATAAGGTCGGGATATACTATAGTATCCCCTTGCTTGTATGCAAAATTTATGGTACATTGTCCCTGATAATGCTGTTTGTATGTTGGTACCATATTATCATATCCCTTTTCCTTCAAAAAATTGGTAGCCATATCTACTGCCTTTTCCATAGATATTTTTGTCTCTTGCTCAGGCAGATCCCCTGCAACCTCCACAACTTCCCCGCCTTTTTTACTTATAGATACCAAAAGAGGCTTGTCTGAATCCTTTGTGTCTATGTATATATTCCAACAATCTATATTACCCTTTGTGTCATTTCCTACATTAATGAATTTTGTCCTATCCTTGCCTATAAAGCGACTGGCTATATCCTGGGCCTGCTTTTCATTTATATCCTTACCCTCTAATTTTATCTTACCCTCTTGCACCGCCTCTGAAAAGGGTCCATCATATATAAGGCGAGGATAATCTATTGTCGTATGTTCAATCTTTGTAAACTGCTGGGTAATTAAATCTTGTCCCGCATTTTTAACCTTTTTATTACCTACCCGAGTTATTTCACCCCATTTTACGCCATTATTATTTACATCATTCTGCATCAACCTTAGATCATCGGTTAACTTTGCATAATTATTATGCAGCACCTGCAAGTTATCATATTCCTCTGTAGACAGAGTCTTGCCTCCCCCTACTTTTTTTACTAGATAATAACTATAATCAGCCATTTGATTGAGCATCTTAGCCGTCTTATCTAAAGATACATGGGATAGGGGCAGCTCCCCTAAATTTTTTTGAGCTGCATCGGCTTGTCTTAAAACATCGGATAATATGATCATATGTTGACTTTGATCACCACTTATCATTAATTTTGACAAAGCCGATTCTATATTACTCACATGGCCAACTAATTCATAGAAAGATTTTTGATATATATTATCCATATAGGTGCTATATTGCATGTTTTGCACATAATTATTGTAACCCCATATACCAACTCCTATAAGCGCCGCTACTAAAACAATAATCCATACCCTTCTTGCCATATCTTATTCCCTCCTATTCATTTTGCAAACTTATGCCTGCCTATGACAGTATGCACAGTCCTTGACCATATCCACGAGCTGGTTGTCTTTGCAGGATTATAATAGTATAGTGCTCCGCCTGAAGGATCCCAACCATTTAATGCATCTCTGGCTGCCCTTATGGATTCTGCATCTGGCTGCAGATAAAGCTGACCATCTGATACTGCAGTAAATGCACCAGGTTGATATATAACGCCCGCTATTGTATTAGGAAAAGAGGGATGTTTTGTCCTGTTAAGTATAACAGCAGCTACTGCCACCTTGCCTACATATGGCTCACCTCTAGCCTCTCCATGTATTGCTCTAGCTAAAAGATATACATCTCCCCTATCACCGCCACCACCCCTAGATGATTGATAAGTTGTAGCCTTTTTCTGCTTCCATGGGATTCCCAAAGCTGCAGCAGTTTTTTTACCTACTATTCCATCTTGACGCAGTCCATTTTTCTTTTGAAATTTTTTTACTGCCTTAAATGTTCCTCCACCATATCTCCCGTCTATAGGCCCATCATAATAGCCCCATTGCCTTAGTTTCCTTTGCACTTCAGATACCTTGCTGCCCTTAGAACCCCAATACAGTGGCATAAATACTGATATATCTCCATAATTATATTTTGTATCCAATATCATCCCCGTACAAATAAAAAAGGTCAACAAAACAGTTATAATGATGGACAAGCGCTTTTTATTCATAACACCATTCCTTTCTAGCCTAATCCTTTCATTATATTTTTTGTTAACCTCATATATTTATTCATCCAGCCATGTATGTATAAATGAAAACATCTTTGCCATCTTTGGCATGGAATTGGAAATCCACTCCTGGGTTTTAAACCTATATTCCACCTTTATCGATTGATTATCGGTAGATTTATCTTGAAATACATTATTATCATCTTCTTCGCCAATATCATTATCTTTAATAGTTTGGCCCTCCCTTACCACTCCATGGGTTATGTCTACAAAACACAAAGGAGGAAACATAACACACCACCAATTTGCCCCTTCCCCTTCGCCTAAAACCACCCTTAATGCATGATAGCGACCTGCTGGAAGCACTAAACTACCATACGCCTTAGTAGGAAAATCAAAATAACCTAATTGGGCTGTCGCCCCATAATCCATACCACTTTTCTCTATCTCTTCTAGAGCTAAATGCTCCATATCCTGCAAATGCTTCTCTATCTCCCGTGCTGCTTGATCTTTTGAATCTAAATCCTTAAACCTTTGTCCAAATTCCTCTAGTAGCCTATCCCGTACTCTAAGCTTTAACCGTTGATCCTCAGGAGAATCGCTATTGGCTATAACGTGAAATCTTATATATTCATTATTATTGGTTTTATGTATATTTTTTATATTATATATAAAGCACAAAACTATCATAATACATACAAGTGTTAATATGTAATATTTTTTTCTCATATGTCAATACCCCCAACAATGCTTATTTATTAGAAGTATTGACACTATTTCATTTTTTAAACATGGTAATATACGCCACAGCATATTATTTTTACCATTTAACATCTATGCTAAATAATACATACACCACAAGGACATGTCCTGGTAATATATATATCCCCATATGTCTCCTTAAGTGTTAGATAAGCCCTATATGCCTCTTCTCTAGTATTAAACAGCCCATATACACTAGGACCACTTCCGCTCATTAAAACACCCAATGGTTTAAATCTATTAATTTCCCTTTTTATATCATATATTCCACCATAAATAGTTTCTGTCACATCCTCAAGAACATTTTCCATGTATCCTCCAATACCTTCTATATCTCCCGCCTTTAAGAAATCTATAATAGCCGTGGTATTTGGCCTTTTACATGTCTTTATAAGATCAAGGGAACTATATACTTTCCCTGTAGATACAGAGATAGGGGGTTTTACTATTACTACATGACAATTTAAATCAACGGATAATGGTGTTAAACGTTCCCCTATCCCCTGGGCTAGCGCAGTGCCTCCCATAATGCAAAAAGGCACATCAGCTCCTATAGAAACTGCCACCTTCATAAGCTCATCCCTATTTGCATCTATATCCCATATTCTGTTAAGTCCCCATATGACAGCTGCAGCATCTGCACTGCCTCCCGCCAAACCAGCTGCCATTGGGATGCTTTTTTTTATGTATATATCAACTCCATCTCCTACGCAAAATACATCCTGCATCGCTTTAGCTGCCTTATAAGCGATATTATCATTACCTAGAGGTACATCCAGACAATCTGCAGATACGTCTATACCGCCCCTAGTTTTTGTCAAGTATACCGTATCGCAAAGTTCTATAGATTGCATAATCATCTCCACTTCATGATATCCATCCTGTCTTTTGCCTGTAACATCAAGGCTTAAATTTATCTTGGCAGGAGCCTTTATTATTATCTTTTTCATATTCACCTTATCTTTCGCCCTTTCATCCATTTTTTGATTTAAATACACCTTATATTATATGTTTTTTATATACAATATAAAAGTTTAAAATGGCTGATTTTATACTATTGACAAGCAAAAGGCAAAGGGGTAGAATGTACTTAGGTGAAAAGTTAGTCTAAACTAATCTTTAAGGTGGGATAGATATGAATCAGATAGATATTTCCCCTTCGCTGCAAGATTACCTAGAAACTATACTGAATTTGAGCAATGAATATGAAACTGTTCGAGTTACCGATCTAGCTCAAGAGATGAATGTAGCAAAATCTAGTGTGCATCAAGCAGTGACTCAACTTAAAAAAACTGGATTGGTAGAACAGGAACCTTATGGTCCTCTAATACTTACCAAAGAGGGAGAAAACATAGCTAAGAAAGTATTGGAAAAACACCATTTACTAGTAAAGTTTTTTACGGAGGTACTGGATGTAGACTATAATACCGCCCAAAAAGATGCTTGCCTCATAGAGCACTCTATCAGTCCTGTAACTGTAGAAAAGCTTATTAATTTTCTTGAACATTATATCCAAGAAAATTAAAAATATATTATTACTTTTTATCAGGAGGTGTATATATGACTACCAATATAATACCGTTATCATGTGCAAAGTCTAATACCACAGTGGTGATAAAGAGGATAAACGGAGGTAAAAAACTTCGCAACCGTCTAATGGAACTTGGCATTATAGAAGGCGCAGAAATAGATGTCCTTAGTAATAGTGGAGGCCCCCTTATTATAATGGCAGGCAATAGTCGATTTGCTCTAGGTCAAGGTATGGCTCAAAAATTATTGATAGATGAGGCGTATTCTGGGCAAAAAGTTAGTTCAAACTAACAAACATAAGGGAGGTTTTTATATGGGGAATTGTACCATTGCACTGGCCGGCAATCCTAATACCGGTAAAACATGTATTTTTAACAATTTAACAGGGGCTAAACAACATGTTGGCAACTGGCCAGGAGTTACAGTAGAAAAGAAAGAAGGAATGATAAATCATAAAGGATATGATATAAGGATTGTAGATCTGCCAGGGACCTATAGTCTAGGTGCATTTTCAGGCGATGAGATAGTTGCCAGGGATTATATAATATCAGAATCCCCCGACGCAATAGTTAACGTGGTAGATGCGACAAACCTTCAAAGAAATCTATATTTAACAGTACAGATTTTAGAAGCTCAAACCAATGTGATAATAGCCCTTAATATGATAGATCAGGCCAAAAAATATGGGATTGAAATCAATACAAAGAAATTATCCCATATGCTAGGTGTACCCATAGTTCCAACTATAGCAGCAAAACAAAAAGGCATGGATGATATATTAGATACGGTTATAAAGGATCAGAAAAATGTCTCCCATACTTGGCATATAGACTATGGCAGCATCATAGAACCTAAGCTGGCAGCACTTAAAGAATATATACAAACAAACGACATTATTTCAAAAAAATATCCTGCCAGATGGTTAGCTATAAAACTATTAGAAGGAGACGAAGCTGTAACAGATGATATAAGAAAGCTATCTGGAGGCACAGAACTCTTAAATGTCGCCAATACCGCAATATCCAAGATAGAAAAGGAGTTAAATGCTCCTTTGGATTCAGCAATTATAGAAAAGCGCTATCAATATATAAATATCTTGATAGAAGAATGTGTAGATACCACAAGAACTAAAACCGAAACTATTACAGATAAAATTGATAGCATACTTACCCATAGACTATTCGGGCTACCTATATTTTTAGCCATAATGATACTGGTATTTGAGTTTACATTTAAACTTAGTAAACCCATTGTAGACTTGATAGAAAATGGATTTAAATCTTTGGGCATATGGGCTCAAACCTATTTAGCAGGGATTAATGCTCCGGAATTATTTATATCTTTTATAGTAGACGGCATTATAGCTGGAATAGGAGCGGTATTAGCCATACTTCCCGTACTAGCCCTCCTGTTTCTAGCAATAGCTGTATTAGAAGACAGCGGTTATATGGCTAGGGTAGCATATATAATGGATAAGCCAATGAAAAAAATAGGGCTCCATGGAAAGGCCTTTATACCTTTTATACTAGGATTTGGCTGCAATGTGCCAGCCATAATGTCCACTAGAACGCTAGATAATGATCGTGATAGAATGATAACCATACTATCAAATCCCTTCATATCCTGCGGCGCCCGCCTTCCCATATATACGGCATTTACCGCCGCTTTTTTTCCAAAGCATCAAACATTGATTATAATGTCATTATATGCTTTAGGCGTCCTAATTTCTATTGTAACAGTCAAAATTTTTGGAGGACTGGTATTTAAGGATGAAGATTCGTCTTTTATTATAGAGCTTCCACAATATCATATGCCCACTATAAAAGGCTCCATGCTACTCATGTGGGAAAAAATAAAGGATTTTCTAAAGAGGGCAAGCACCATCATATTATCGGCAATTATAGTTATATGGGCTCTCTCTACACTACCAGTTGGTGTAGAATATGCCAGCGATAAAAGTGTGGTAGGACGCATAAGTTCGTTTATAGCACCCATATTCAAACCTGCTGGCTTCGGTACATGGCAGGCTACTATTGCCCTTATCTTTGGTATATTAGCTAAAGAGATAGTAATAGGCACCCTTGGGGTAGTATATAAAACAGGCATACAGGGTTTAAATGCAGCATTAACTCTGCACTTTACTCCATTGTCAGCCTACTCATATATGGTAATGTCCCTTTTATATGCACCTTGTATATCCACCATAAGTGTTATAAGAAGCGAAACCAAATCTCGGAAATGGACGGCTATATCCCTTATATATAGCTTTGCGGTGGCATGGATTACATCCGTTTTAATATACCAGATAGGCAGCCTTATAATAAGCTAGTACATCTTATATGAAAGAAGGTGTATTTATAATATGAAGGCCATTGAAACGATTTTAATATTGTCTATTTGCATAATTGCAGCCATAATACTGTATAAAAAGACAATAAAGGCTCCTACATGCACTTCCTGCAGCGATTGTCCCCTTGCATCAAAATGTAATAGTCCAAAGGATAAGCAATAGGGAAAACCCGCTTTGTATCCTACAAAGCGGGTTTTTATTTTATTGGGCAGATACCTGATAGTCAAATTTTTTATATATAATTATTCTACTACCTACTTCAAGATGATCCTCATCTTCTATATCATTATATTTAAGGATATTTTCAATCGTCGTATTATATCTCTTGGCAATATTCCACATATTATCCCTAGGCTTCACGAAATAGATAAATATGCCTCCCTCGTTTGGCTCCTTATCCTCTACCTCTTCAAAACCTAGTAATATCTCCTTTTCAGATATGGTCCATACCTCCGACCTTGCAGCTATATTTACCTTTAACTCCATTTCATCAGGAGATAAAAGAACAAATTTTACATCCTCCACCTGCAGTGAACTTTTTGAATACATATCTTCGTTTATACCATTTATCTCTACAGCCTGCCTAAATGGAATATCCTCCTGGAAGTTTCCTACTACACCGCCCATCTCACCTGAACGATATATGATATTAGATGCCAGTATGCCTTCTATAATGACCTGCCCTTCCCTTATCTCTTCATCACTGATTATAGGTTGAACACTTACATGCATTACCTCATCAGCCTCCGGCATACCTTGGGGAAATGATATACTCTCCTTTACTACAGTCTGTGATTGTCCTTCACCCATGCTCTCAACTAGCTTTACACTGCGCTTTTTAAGTTGCAATCTTGTTTGAGGACTATATGCATCCGTTACTATGCGCTTGTTCTCTATTTCAAATACTTCTCCTTCTACACTTAAGAGCACTTCTATTCCTATAATCCTAAGCTCACCATTTATATCCTCCCGAGCCTCCACATATACATCTTCTACAGTAACATTTGCATCACAGTCCATCCCCTGGTAGGCACCTGGTATGTCTACAAAATGCCCAAATTCTATTTGACAATCAAAATAGTTTATTGGCCTGCTATCCTCTTCACATAAATATAATATTCCAACATCTATAGTACCATTTACCACTATCTTATTATCCGCTGTGCGCTTATCATCTATTGTAGTTTGTACCTTTTCCCTTAGTATCCTGTGTATAGATGGCATATCATCGTCTAAGACCACATCTTCCCTTATTACAGCCTGAGAAACCCCTTGACCCTGGCTAGTGCTTATCATTATATCATCCTTAAGCGCCTGTACCTTTTCCTCATCCTTAAAGTCTTTTATAGCCTCCAATTGGAGCTCTTGATTTACTTTTGCATTTACATCAAGTACTGCCTTTATGCTTATCTTCCTGCTGTTTATAATATCATAATCCAAATGTTCCACATAGATATTCACATATGGTACCATCTTAGGCTTTATATCGGGCATATCAATATAATGGGTAAAACTAGTCTCTACATCCATGCTATCTAAATATTGGTTGTCTCCATCGGCCACATAAAGGATATTATACTTTATTGTGCCTTCAACCATTACCTTATCCTGGATAGCTTCCTTACTGTTTATCACCACCCTGCCCAATACATCCAAAATTTTTGCAATATCCGGCTTAGCTTCAGGTACTATAATATCAGCCTCTACCAAAGCCTGGGATAGTTGTTCCCCGACTACTTCATCTATCTTAATCAGGTCCCTTGTAAATTCGATGGCCATTTTATTCCTCCTCCCGGCCTATTTTGCACCAAAATATTATCTTATTATATTAATATAAACGACCATCGAAAAATATGTTAAATTTTTTGGTTATTTTTACATACGATGAGTTCTACATTAGAAGTCAGTATATCAAAATACGTATAGGACAACATTTGCACATTCCGTTCATCTATATCCACCTGCACCGTAAAGATATTGGGATATGTATCATATATCACACCTTCCTTTACATATATCTTACGTCGGCCACTGTTGGCCTTTAAATGCACTTTTTCACCCCTGTTGGATTTCACTACTTCCTTGACCTTTAGTAGAGCTTGGCTATCTATCATTGTATCACCCTTCATAGTTATTTTGTAATAGTGTTCCCATTATGGAGTATTTTTATCCTGTAGGATTTATTCATAAAATCACATAAAAAATCATTCCAAAAAAAGGATGCCCAACTGCTTAATGCGTGGACATCCTTTTAATAGAGCAACAATCTCTTTGCAAGGACGTTTTTGTATACGTCATTATTATCTCCTTAGCAGGATAAAATATGCATTCTATAAGCTAGAAATCATCGTCATCATATTCATCATCCGATGTTTCATCAAAATCCTCATCTAGGTCTATTTCTAACTCTTCAAGTTCTTCCAAACTTTCTTCCTCTACATCATCATCTCGGACCTCATCATCTAAAAGATCGTCCCAGCCATCGTCTTTGTCCTCCTTGTGAGTAGTCTCATCCTGCATGTGTTCAATCATACACTGATTGCACATCTCCTCACCGGATTTTATAATATTTTCTCCGCACTCCGGACAAATATCATACTCTTCTTCATCCTCATCATTATTCCGTAGTGCTTTACTTACTTCCTTAAGGCATACCTTGCACAAAACATCGGTATCCTTTATATAGTTTAAATTACAACGAGGACATTTTTTGTAAGCCATGGCCTATCCTCCCTCCAATCTTGCATGTTTTACTAGTATTACAGCTTTAGTATTTATAAAATATGTTGTTATATTCAAAAAGACGTATTCGACATACTATAAAAAAATCCTGCCATTTAGAGAAATACACTTTTTATATGTTGCGATTATACCACTTGAAAAGCAGTTTGTTCAAGCCCAATAAGCAATGATTTTAAATATTTTATTGTCTTTTGGATATAAAATTAATTGTTGCATATATAGATAAAAAGTCGGCTTAGCATCTATAATTGCCAAACCGACTTTTTTAATACTAATCTTTATATTTTGCAAGTAAACCCTGTAAATTTATAAGATGACTCTTTTCTTCCTGTAAAAGCTTTCTGAAGGCATCCTTCGCTTCTACGTATTTAGAGTATATAACCATCTCTGTATAAAAGAGTATGGATTCCTTTTCCGCCTGAATCCCTATCTTCAATACATCTTTAACATTCTGGATCCTATCTATTACCTCATCCTGTTCCTTTTCATTTGGGAAAATAGTGCTTTCTACCATAGCATAAAAATATGCTGAGACATCAGGATCGAAGAGATAGGAATCATCAAAGTATTCTTTATTCTCCAATGCCTGATCATATAGCATCCTAAAAGTCTCTGCATGCTCGCTTTCCTGCACAGCTAACTCATTTAACATATCTTTCACATCGGGGTCATCCAGTTTTTGAGCAGCAGCCTTGTAAAATCTCTCTCCACGTTTTTCAATATTTATAGAAATCCTAAGGGCTTCTAAATCATTAAATGTACTCTGAGCCATTCTACTTCTCTCCCCTCCTAAATATATTTATTTAGATTATACTTTGCCTATCGTTTCAATCTCTATTCCAGTCTAAAATAATATGCCGTCAACCTCCGGAAACTTTGTGATATCGGAAATCGATGGCATCTTATACCTATTCTACGGTCTCATAAAAAAACTAAATGCTTCTTTAACTGCACCATTAACATTATCTGGGTTTTTAATATTGCGTATATGATATAGATTTCCACCATAGTCATTAGCCTGATTATCACAAATATAGGCATAACCATAGTTACCCTTTTCAACCCATTGCATAAATATGTAGGCATGTGTGGGAGTCCCGTCCTTATTGCCCGCCGCATCTGTAGTGAATACAATATCTCCAGATTTTAAATCCTTATAATTAGTATTCTCCTTCCAGCCTCTTTCTTTCAACGCCGACATAAGTTGGGATGTGTTGCAAACCCCCTCTGAAATAGGAATACCATTTTGCCTTAGTGCTTCTGCTACGAAATATACACAAGTATTAATTGTCTTTCCTCCATTTAAAGCTACAGCCACAGTAAATATTCCGTCCCTGTTGCCTGCTTCCATCAAGTACGAGTACATCTGATCTATTGAATGCCTTTCAGCATTTGGTTTTAAAATCAGCCTATTCACTAATAATAACGCTATAACTATGAATATTATATTTCTCAATACTCGCCTTAATTTCTTCATATACTTTTCCATCCCTAACATTTATCCTATAGGCCATTATACAGTATATTTTTGTATATATCAAGCATTCGCAGCCATGTACATATGGGCAAAATTGCGTCCAAAATCTTTAGCCCCATTTAATTCTTCTGCATTTGGTACAAGTTTTACCCTATAGCCTGGAGATATTACCTTAAGCCCTAATGATTTAAGTCTTCCTTCTATCATACCAACTGCTTCGCCACTCCAGCCATACGAACCAAATGCAGCTGATAGTTTGCCTTTATTTTTAAAAGCATTTATATATGACATCAATCGCCATACAGGCTCCAATGCATCCCGATTGATAGTAGGAGAGCCCAATAATATAGCATCAGATCTGTCTATCTTAGGTATAATTTCAGATATATCATTTTGAGATATATCCAACATCTCTATATCAAAATCACCTTCAGCCTTAATACCTTCAGCTATAGCCTCGCCTATACGCTTTGTATTGCCATAGGCTGATACATATCCTATGAATATCTTTTTTGGATCGTTTTTATCTAAAATATCCTTGCTCCAGCCCTCTACCATATTTATGGTGTCCCATGGATTATCCCGCAGTATTGGACCATGGGAAGGACATACAATATCAATGGACATATCCCTTATCTTATTTATAGCATCAAGCATATGCGCCTTAAATGGGCTCATTATAACATCAAAATAGTATCTCTGTGCAGGCACTATATCCATATCCACTTCATCATTAAACATATGTCCTGCATCCTTTGGGCAATAATGACAGCCAAATACATCACCTGAAAACAAAATATTTTCCTCTACCAAATAGGTAAACATTGAATCTGGCCAATGTAGAAATGGAGCTGATATGAACCTTAATGTCCTACCTCCAAGATCTATGGTATCTCCATCCTTTGCTATTATATGGGGAAAATCCCCATTTACTATATCCTTTAGATAGATATATGCCGGTCTTGAAGATACTACCGTAGCATTTTTTGCCTGGTCTAAGAACTCTGCTAGAGATCCTGAATGATCAGGTTCAGTATGATTTAGTATTATATAATCAATATCCTTTGGATCTACAATTTCCTTTATGGTTTCGAGCTGATCGTCATCAAACCCACCCTTAACCATCTCTATAACTGCTACTTTATCCTTTCCCTTTACAACATAGGAGTTATAAGTAGTACCCCATTCTGTATTCATTATAACATCAAAAACTTTAAGTCCCGGATCCATGACACCTACCCAACTAACACCTTTTATAATTTCGCGACTATTCATACAAACACTCCTTCCCCATAACCAAATATGTATAATATATATTCAAGCAAACGCTGTATAAACTGAAACTTTGGCCGGAAGACTATTCTCCCGGCCCGACTACTCTGGCGCAATTCCTATTCTTCTACAGGTTCAAACATATCTTTGCCTACGCCACATTCCGGACATACCCAATCCTCTGGTAGATCTTCAAATGCCGTACCAGGTGCTATGTCGCTATCTGGATCTCCTATCTCCGGATCATAAATATAACCACATACCGTACATTCATATTTTTTCATAGTAATATGTCCCCCTTATTCAAATTGATGTTCATTATCTATAATACCCTGTATTAGAACAATAAAACAAAAATTTATCAAAATATCATATAACTATATTGTCTATTCCATCCCTTATTTCTTCTAAAACTTTGGGATGCTTTTCACACTTAAGGGCCTCTTTTAAGATTTTAAGCCCCCTACTCCCGCCTATCCTACCAATAGCCCATGCGCTATGGCCCCGTATGGGGGGATGGGGATGCACTAGCGTATGCTCAAGATAGGGTATATATGATTCATCTTTAGAGTTCCCTGCAATTATGACCGCAGTTGATAATATACGCTGTGCCCTGGCAAAATTTTTGCCTATTATATCACCCATATCGGATAATTGCCCCTTCAATCCCCTATCCCAGTTTGCCATAAGGCTTTTTATGTCAAATGGAGATACTTCGTCCCAGGGCGGGAGCACATATTTATCTTTATACATTTTATTCCTAGGACAAACCATCTGACATATATCGCATCCTAACAATCTCTGGCCGATCTTTTCCCTTATATTCACTGGTATAAAGTCAGATGAATGCATATTATATCTTACACATCTGCTTTGTATTATTGCCCCATTTGGACCTATTGCACCAGTAGGACAACTATTTACACAAATGCTGCATTGCCCGCAGTCTGATATGTCATCCATAGACCCATCTGCTGGAAGTTTGGCATCGGTTAATATGGAATGGAGTGTTATAAAGGAACCATATGCCTTTGTATGTATTACCCCATTTTTCCCAAAATATCCAATCCCCGCCCTATTGGCAGCTGACTTTAAAGAAAAAGGGGCATCAATTATAGCTCGATACCCCTTCTGTATTAAAAATTCCCCTAGCTTTTTCATGGACTCATGTCCTATTGGATAATATTTGTAATGGGCTGAATAACTGCCATAGCCATTCGGAAATTTCACCTCATATGGTACATATGGAAAAACGGCTACTATTATAGAGTTAGCCGAAGGCAATATCTCTTTTACATCATGCACCATACCCCTTTTATCCCAGCTATCACTTGTAGAAGGATCTAGTGATTTTATATTTTCAATACTATTCTTCCACAAATCAAAAGGCTTTACATCAGTCACCTTTATTATCCCAAAGCCCAAAGCCTTACCGTATTCTATTAGCTCATTTTTTAAATCTAATTCATCCATATTATTTAAGAATAAATCCTACCTTCTTGTATACCTTTGATAGTGTCCTGTTTGCTATATATCCCGCTTTCTCCGCTCCTGTCTTCATTACCTGTTCTAAATATCCCCTATCATTCATAAGCTCACTGTAACGCTTCTGTATAGGAGATAGGGTTTCTGCCACCGCTTCCCCTACTCTAGCCTTGAAATCACCATAACCTTTACCATCAAATTCCCGCTCTATCTCTTCAAAGGTTTGTCCTGTAACGCTTGAATATATGCTCATGAGATTGCTTATGCCAGGTTTATTCTCAACATCATAACGCACTATAGCCTCAGAGTCAGTAATAGCTCTCTTGAATTTCTTAATTATGACATTAGGTTCATCAAGTAAAGCAATATAGCTGTTTGGATTTTCATCCGATTTTGACATCTTCTTGTCAGGATCTTGAAGGCTCATTATTCTAGATCCAACCTTTGGTATATAGGGTTCCGGTATGGTAAATACATTTCCATATATATTGTTGAATCGTTCTGCTATATCTCTAGTTATTTCAAGATGCTGCTTTTGATCTTCACCTACAGGTACCAAATCGGTATGGTAGAGCAGTATATCAGCAGCCATGAGCACTGGATATGTAAACAATCCTGCATTTATATTGTCAGGATGTTTCTTTGATTTATCCTTGAATTGGGTCATTCTTCCAAGTTCCCCCATATATGTATAGCAATTTAATATCCATGATAGCTCTGCATGGGCACTTACATGGGATTGTATAAATATTATACTCTTTTCCGGATCCAATCCGCATGCAATATATTGGGCCAAAAATGACAGACTACGTTTTCTAAGTTCTACAGGATCCTGCCTAACCGTTAAAGAATGGAGATCCACTATACAGTATATGCAATCATATTTATCTTGAAGTTCTGTCCAATTTTTTATGGCACCTACGTAATTTCCCAATGTTAAAAATCCTGAAGGTTGACTTCCACTGAAAATCCTTTGTTTTTTATCCATCAAATATACACCCTTTGCAACTTAATCTTCATTACATTTTAACATCAAAGGTCTTATAAATTCAAGTCAAATGCCCTTTGTTTTGAATATATCTCCCAAATACTCGTGCATTTTATATCAAAAATTTTATTTCAAATAATCTTTAAGTCTATTTAAATCTTCAATATACACATCCTTAAGGGCCCTTTTATATATTATACTGGCCGGATGATACAATGGAAACAATTTAAAGGATATATCCTGCCCTGTTTTTATATCCATTGGTTTTCCATGAACATCCCCTATTGATATATTTTTATCATCCGCCAACACCCTAAGGGGGGTATTCCCTAGACTTACAACTAGTTCCGGCATTATTATCCCCAATTCTTTATAAAGCCAAGGACGACACAGCTCTATCTCCTCTTTCCTAGGAGGACGATTGGATGTACGCCCTGTCTTTGGGTTTACTTTGAAAGGCCTGAACCTTACCGTGTTGGTGATATATATATCCTCCCGATTAATACCTACTATATCAAGAAATTCGTCAAGATTTTTCCCCGCCTGCCCAACAAACGGACGCTGTTTTATAGTCTCCTGCTCACCAGGTGCCTCACCTACTAGCACCATTCTAGCATCTACATTGCCTTCTCCAAAGACCAGTATTTTTTGCTTATCTTTATAAATACCATTAAAAAACTCTATACATGCTTTTCTCAGCTCTAAAAGCCTTTGTTCCTTGTCTGGCTTATCACTCAAAATATCAACTCCTATTCCTTTGCACTTTTAATATCTATTAGTTTATCCCTTATATTTTTAAAATCTTCCCATGCTTCATATTTTTTTGCTGGATCCCTCAAAAGTGCAGCAGGGTGATAAGTAGCCATCATATAATATCCCTTTCTCTCTACCCAGTTGCCTCTAACAGCCGTTATCCTAGCATCCTTATCTATCACATAATGGAGTGCTGTAGCACCTAGACATACTATTATTTTAGGTTTTATGAGATATACCTGCCGTCTTAAATAGGGAAGGCATATTTTTGCCTCATCCTCTTTAGGTACACGGTTGTTCGGTGGCCGGCATTTTATAATATTGGCAATATATACATCCTCCCGCCTAACATCTATAGCCTCTAACATCTTATCTAATAGCTTTCCTGCCGCTCCCACAAAGGGGCGTCCCATAAGATCCTCATTACGCCCCGGTCCTTCACCTATAAACATGAGCCTTGCCTGCCTGTTCCCTTCGCCTAATACTGTATTAGTCCTACTCCTTGCTAAATTGCATCTATTGCAATGGACAACTGCTTCCTCGAGCTGATTCCATAAAGCTTCCCTGTCCATAATTCTTCGCCACACTTTCCCTATTTATGCATTATTATAATACTTTTACGCACATAAAATCAATGCTACAACCGCTTGCAAAGAAATACCAATACAGATTTATTGCTCCTCCAGCTAAATTACTGACCATAAATCTGAGGATTTATGCAATAATTATATTGATATAATTCATTTATTTAAAAATCGTCACACTTTTTATACTAAAATATCTTGTTTTTCTCAATATAATAGTATTTTGTGAATATAATATATTGATTGATGTTAAAGGTGATAAGGAGATATCCGAAATGTGCAGATATAATTACCCATGTCCTAGATGCCATTGTAATATAGAAATAAAATTGCAACAAAGTAATATAAATAATTCAATCGTTGAAATCTCATCAACCTGTCCGTATCTATCGAGATCAATTACAAAAACATTAGAAATAGATCCAATTCTAGAAATGATATCAACAAAACAATCTTCCGTATTATACAATACCTTAGTACAAAGTCATGCTACTCAAGAAGGATGTGCTATATATTCCAGTATAGTCGATGCATTAGGGCAAGAACTGGGGCGCTACTGCGAAATAGCCTAAGCCATTTCGCATAGCGTAAGCAGTTTTTCCCAGCGCCTATCTACCTCTTGCTGGACCTCATCCAGCAGGTGTTCATTTTGCGGAGCAAACAAATGACTAAATCGTCCCTGCAATTTTAAATATTCCCTTACAGGTATCCTATTCTTTGGTTTATAATTGAGTTTAAATTTTCCTTCATATACCTCATATAGAGGCCACACACATGATTCAATAGCTAATTCTATCAGTTCCATAAGTCTTGGGGTGTCATATCTCCAACCCCTGGGACATGGAGAAAACACATTTAAAAAAGTAGATCCCTTTGTATATATGGCCTTTCCAGCCTTTTCATATAGATCCTTCATGTTTTTAAATGGGGCAGTCTGAGCCACATACGGCAAGTTATGGGCTGCCATTATCATAGTAATATCCTTCTTGAACTGCACCTTGCCGCTGCTCTTACTACCTGCCGGAGATGTAGTTGTATTTGCATATCTCGGTGTGGAGGAGGATCTTTGTATGCCTGTATTCATATATGCCTCATTGTCATAGCATACATATACCATGTCATGACCCCGTTCCATTGCACCGGATAGGGATTGCAAGCCTATATCATATGTGCCTCCATCTCCGCCGAATGCTATAAACTTCGTAGTACCTTCTATCTCACCTTTATCCATAAGGGCATTGTAGGCCGCTTCTACTCCAGATAGGGTAGCAGCAGCATTTTCAAATGCCGTATGTATAAATGAATCTTTCCATGATGTATATGGATACAAGCATGTGGATACCTCTAGACATCCTGTAGCTGAAGCTATTACTGCATGATCTGCCGGCTTTACTGCCCTTAATACTGTGCGCACTACTATAGGTGCACCACAGCCAGCGCACATCCTATGCCCACCTGCCAGCCTGTCAGGCCTCTGGGATAATGTCTTCAGACTGTATGCCATAATCTATACCTCCTCCATTTTTCGCACCTAGATAGTTAAACATCTTTTCTACCTTGCCCGTTTTCCCGATCTCTAAAAGCTCCTTATACACATTTTCTATATCCTCCTGCTTTACATCACGTCCGCCTAATCCGTATATATATCCCGTTACCGGAACATTTGGGGCATATGATAGCATAGCACTCCTTACCTCTGTAAATATCGGGCCCCCGGCCGCTGAAAAGGCCTCTGCCTTATCCAATACCGCCACTGCCTTTAGATGGGATAGTGCCTTTCCAATCTCTTCAAATGGAAATGGTCTAAATACCCTAAGCTTTATGAGCCCTGCTCTTATACCCTCCCGCCTTAACCTATTCACTGCAGCTTTGGCTGTCCCAGCCGTAGAATTTAATACTACTATACCTATTTCCGCATCATCCATGCGGTATTCTTCAAGCAATCCATATTGCCTTCCTGATAACCTATAAAACTCATCGGCAATTTGTAGTATTACCCCCTTTGCATTTCTCATGCCATTACCTTGCTCTACCTTATGCTCAAAATAGTGGTTGGGCAAATCCAATGGTCCTAGTGATACCGGATGTGCTCTATCCAAGAGGGCATATTCCGGTTTGTACGTGCCTATAAAACTTTTAACACTCCCATCATCCAAGAGTTCTATATTTTCTATGGCATGACTGGTTATAAAGCCATCATAGCAAACCATAACGGGCAATAATACATCCTTATGCTCACCTATTCTTATGGCTTGAATAAGGTTGTCATAGACTTCCTGGTTGTTCTCACAATATAGCTGTATCCAACCACTATCCCTTGCCCCCATGCTATCGCTGTGGTCATTATGTATATTTATAGGTGCCGATAGAGCTCTATTTACCAGGGGCATAACTATGGGCAATCTAAAGGATGCTGCAATATAAAGCATCTCCCACATAAATGCCATCCCATTTGCAGATGTGGCTGTCATTGCCCTAACCCCGGCCGCCTGTGCACCTATACAGGCACTCATTGCACTATGCTCCGATTCTACAGCTACAAACCTAGTATCCACATCGCCATTGGCTATAAATTGTGAAAAATATTGAGGTACCTCCGTTGAAGGGGTAATTGGAAACGCTGCCACCACATCGGGATTTATCTGCTTCATGGCTACTGCCGCTGCTTCATTACCACTCAATTTATCACGAATATTCATGAATCTTCCTCCTCTATAACCTGCTCTACAAAATCTATGGCATCAAATGGACATACCTTTACACATATGCCACAACCTTTGCAGAAATCATAGTCGTAATCAAGCCTCTTACCATTCTTTACTGGTATAGCCATATCAGGGCATACTGGCCAACATAACATGCACTGGGTGCACTTCTTTTCTATCCATATGGGCTTCATGGTACGCCAATCTCCAGTGGGAAATTCCCGAGAATTGGCGGGAGATATTATCGCTGCCCCTTTAGTCATCCTCTTCATATGGCCCTCACCTCCTGCATACCCCTCTTAAGTGCCCGCATATTGCCTTCTATAACCTGGGGTTTTGAAGCAAACTTATGCCTGAATGATTTTTCCATGGCATCTATAAATAACTTATCGTCCATTATATGGGAAGCTACAACCAGTGCACCCAACATAGGTACATTAGGAAAATATCGTCCCAATTCATCCATGGAGATGTTACGTGCATCCACAATATATATACTACCTTTATATGACTTTAAATATTTTCTAATATCTTGGGACATATTAGCAGTATTTATAACTATAGCCCCTCCCTCCTTAAGCCCTTTGGTAACATCTATATCGCTTAGCAGCGTTTCGTCTACTACTACCACATAATCTGGATAATAGATATTAGAATGGACTAGTATCCTCTCATCGCTTATCCTGTTATAGGCAGTAATAGGTGCCCCCATGCGTTCAGGCCCATACTCGGGAAAGCCTTGTATAAACTTACCCGTTTCAAAGGCTGATTCAGCCAAAAGAAGGGAGGCTGTTTTAGCACCTTGACCGCCCCTGCCATGCCATCTTATCTCAACCATTCTTCATTCCCACCTTCCTAGAAACAATGTATATACGACAGTATTCCCTAGGAAGGATATATAAATGCAAAAGGACATCATCTCTTTCAAGATGATGTCCTTTTTATGAAATACAACGTTAACACTTAGCAACCTTCTGCAAGTTTCTTATATCTCTCATATCTCTCTTTTGCATCTGCTTCCGCTTTTGCAAACAACTCTTCTGCATGCTCAGGGAATGTCTTCAGCAATGATGTATATCTAACCTCACTGCCTATAAAATCCCTAAATGATGCTGTTGGCTCTTTTGAGTCCAGGGTAAATGGATTCTTACCCTCATCTTTAAGCTCTGGGTTGTATCTATATAGATGCCAGTAGCCTGACTCAACTGCACGCTTCTCCTGGTTCTGAGATCTTCCCATGCCACCCTTTATACCATGGTTGATACAAGGAGCATAAGCTATTATGAGGGAAGGTCCCTTATAGGATTCAGCTTCAATCATAGCCTTCATGAGCTGATTCTTGTCTGCACCCATAGCCACCTGAGCTACATACACATATCCATAGCTCATAGCCATCATACCAAGATCCTTTTTACGTACTTTCTTACCAGAAGCAGCAAATTTAGCAACTGCAGCGGCGGGAGTAGCCTTTGATGATTGACCACCGGTGTTTGAATAAACCTCGGTATCAAAAACCAATACGTTAACATCCTCACCAGATGCCAATACATGATCCAAGCCACCATATCCTATATCATAAGCCCAACCATCGCCACCTAGTATCCACTGGGATCTCTTTATGAGATAATCGCTACGGTCAGCTATTTCTTTTACTTCAGCAATGTTCAATACATCACCATTTAACAATGGGATTATCTTTGCAGCTGCAGCCTTTGAAGCCTCAGCATCTTCCTTACCAGCAATCCATTCCTCAAATGCCTCTTTAAGCTCTACAGGAATATCCTTTTCCATTGCTGCTTTCATATTATTCTCTAGTTTTTCTCTCAATTGCTTAACACCCATATACATACCTAAGCCATACTCAGCATTGTCTTCAAACAATGAGTTAGCCCATGCAGGTCCTTTGCCTTCTGCATTAGTTGTATAAGGTATAGATGGAGCACTGCCACCCCAAATGGATGAACAACCAGTAGCATTAGCAACCATCATGCGATCTCCAAATAATTGTGTTATAAGTTTTGCATAAGGAGTCTCACCACAACCAGCGCATGCACCTGAGAACTCAAGTAGCGGCTGTGCAAACTGACTACCCTTTATAGTTTTCTTGGTCATCAAATTATCTTTTACAGATACAGTCATTGCAAAATCCCAATTAGGTATCTGTGCATCCATCTGACTCTCAAGGGGCTTCATAACCAAAGCCTTATTCTTGGAAGGACATATATCTGCGCAGTTACCGCATCCTGTACAATCCAATGTGGACACCTGCATACGATATGTGAGTCCCTCAAGACCTTTACCCATAGCCTTTTTAGTCTCAAATGTTTCAGGTGCATTCTTCTTTTCTTCCTCATTTAGCAAGAATGGCCTTATTGCTGCATGGGGACATACAAATGCACACTGATTACATTGTATACAATTTTCTATCTGCCATTCTGGTACGTTTATAGCTATACCACGTTTCTCATATTGTGTAGTACCTGCTGGGAAGGTACCATCCTCCGCTCCTACGAATGCACTTACCGGCAGATTATCACCTTTTTGGCTATTCATAGGTCTTTGAATGTTCTTCACGAAATCAGGAACATTTTCTTCATTTTCTTCCTGATCTACGGCATTTGCCCAAGCATCAGGTACATCAACCTTGACTAAGGCCTCAAGACCTTTGTCTACTGCTTCGTAGTTCATATTTACTACTTTATCGCCTTTTCTGCCATAGGTTTTCTTAATGGCCTCTTTTATATATTTAACTGCATCATCTATCGGAATAACATTTGCAAGTTTGAAGAATGCAGCCTGCATAATCATGTTAATTCTTCCGCCCAAACCAATTTCCTGAGCAATTTTAATTGCATTTATTGTATAGAAATTGATATTGTGCTCCTTTATATATTTCTTTATATGAGCAGGTAATTTTTCATCTAACTCTTCTGTAGTCCATATGCAGTTGAGTAAGAAAGTACCTCCATCTTTAAGCCCTTCCAATACATCATATTGATGTACATAAGCCTGATTATGACAAGCTATAAAGTCTGCCTTATCTATAAGATAAGTGGAAGTAATCGGCTTTTTACCAAATCTTAAGTGAGACATGGTAACACCACCGGACTTCTTAGAGTCATATGCAAAATACCCTTGTGCATACATATCGGTGTTATCACCAATTATCTTAATAGCATTTTTATTTGCACCTACTGTACCATCAGAGCCAAGGCCCCAGAATTTACAGCTTATTGTACCCTCAGGTACGGTTGATATATTTTCACTAATGGGCAGTGATGTAAAAGTAACATCATCTACTATTCCAATAGTAAAATGATTTTTAGGCTCGTTCATCTTCAAATTATCAAATACTGCCTTGATCTGTGAAGGTGTTGTATCCTTAGAACCCAAACCATAGCGTCCACCTACAATAGCAGGAGCATCAGCCTTACCATAGAACAATGCACATACATCCTGATACAAAGGCTCACCTAAAGCACCAGGCTCTTTAGTTCTATCAAGTACTGCTATTCTTTTTACAGTAGCTGGCAATACATCAAAGAAATATTTAGGCGAAAATGGTCTATATAGATGTACTTTAATAACACCTACCTTCTCACCCTTAGCATTTAGGTAATCCACTACCTCTTCAATGGTATCTGTTACAGAACCCATTGCAACTATTATATTCTCTGCATCTTCTGCACCATAGTAGTTAAATGGACGATATTCGCGACCAGTTAATTTGCTTATATCCTTCATATAATCTGCAACGATATCAGGTACTGCCTCATAAAATTTATTGCTTGCTTCTTTTGCCTGGAAGAATACATCCGGATTTTGTGCTGTACCTCTCGTAACAGGATGCTCTGGATTTAAAGCTCTATCTCTAAATTCCTTTACTGCATCATAATCTACCAATTTAGCCAAATCTTCATATTCTAATACTTCAACCTTTTGTATTTCATGAGATGTTCTAAAGCCATCAAAGAAATGCATAAAAGGTACTCTGGACTTAATAGCAGCCAGATGAGCTATACTACCTAAATCCATTACTTCCTGAACACTGCCGGAAGCTAACATTGCAAAACCTGTTTGTCTGCAAGCCATAACATCAGAATGATCTCCAAATATTGACAATGCATGCCCTGCCAATGCACGAGCTGTTACATGGAAAACTCCCGGAAGCAGTTCACCTGCTATCTTGTACATATTAGGAATCATAAGAAGTAAACCTTGGGATGCAGTAAACGTAGTTGTAAGAGCGCCAGCTGCCAAGGAACCGTGAACCGCACCAGATGCACCAGCTTCTGACTGCATCTCTGTAACCTTTACCGTCTGACCAAAAATATTTTTTCTCCCATGAGCACTCCATTCATCTGTGCTCTCGGCCATGGGAGAAGATGGCGTAATAGGGTAAATTGCAGCAACCTCTGTAAACGCATAGGCAACGTGGGCTGCGGCAGTGTTACCATCCATAGTCTTCATGTGCTTTGCCATAACCTCATACCCCTCTTTACTAAATAATTTATAGTTTAATTTTAATTGGTCCCATATATTGCTTTATATATAAGCCAGTTTAAAAGGCTAGTATATATTATTACTATCGTAAATATTATAACAAACGCTATTTTTACTGTCAAGTAAATGCAAAAATGCAGGTTTTTCACCAATTTACTGCATAAATAATAGGAAGACTGATTTTCAGCTTCCTATTATATTAAAATGAATTGTAAAAGTAATATGAGTATAATGCCAGGTATACCCAAAAAGCCTACAATAATAGCTGTAACAGGATTTATAGCTATAACAACACCTATATGCTTACCTACCATGTTCAAAATCCATAATACTATACCGCCTAGTATCCCATTAAATATAAATTTCCAAATCACTTTAAAAGGAACAAGTAGCAGCCATCCTATTACATAAAGAAGAAGCAAGCCCAATCCATAAGCTACAATGACATTAACCGGTATATTAAGCCCCATCCCCATCACATCCCATACCATATTACGGAATATATATCCCTATATTTAAAATATGGGCAAGCTCATCTTTTTATGACAACCACTTAATTTTTATTGTATTAATATGAATTTATCCTCCAAATCGGCCTTTTTGGCTTGCTTAATAAGATACATATATCTCCGTCTAGTAGCCTCTATTCTATATATTGCATAATCTATAAGATCAGGATCAGTAGCATTTTCAAAAAAATTCTGAGCTGCTATCCATTCCTCCCTGGCCTGTTTAATCTCATCTAAAAAATCCAATGTTTCATCATCATATTCTTCCCGACCTGCATCTTTAATATCTAGCTTAAAACCATCCTTTATATTGTTTAAAATCGATGCAATGCTTTTTTGCATGTTATTACCTCCAAACATAGATTTATCCATATTATTCCCATATATCTAATGGATAAACCCGTATTGGAGTAAAAATATTCTATTTATTCAATGAACTTCATGCACAAATACGCCTTTATATTTTGGTATGGAAAATTTCTTGGTGAAAGTACTACATTTACATAGGAATAAATAGTAGACGTTCTCCCCACAACCCCATAGAGTTTCAAAATTTCCCTGCCCCTTTGCAATTATTAGATCACTACTATCTATAATGCCCTTGGTTTTGTCATTTATTTTGCTTAAGTCTGTACCAGGTATATCAGTCCCATTTTCTACTATATCGCCATAAATATCTATTCCTACCTCCTGGGCATCTTTTTTAGTCACATCATTTAATACTGGCTTACCCCTAACTACTATATTTATCTCTACGTTTTTATTCATTTCCTTGATAGACTTTACAAATAATTTATCAAATACAATTTCTCCTGCATTATCAACCAAATAGCATAGCTGTTTAGCATTTAGTATCTCTTCTTTAAATTTTGCATATAAATTAGTATCTATTTCCTGAGTTGAGGCAGCCTCTATAATTTCATCTAACAAGTCATCATCCACTTCATCCATAGCACCAAAGTCTATAAAATTACCTGCAATAGCATATCTAAGGGCCGAAAGTAATTTGTCATCAGAATTATTGATATTATCCATTATATCCTGTTGTAAAAGTATCATCCTTTTATTATATAACTGCTTTTCCTCCAGATATAAGTCTTCTATATTAGTCCATTTTTTTAATATTTGCATAACCCTAGCATTTAAAAATGGGGCTGTTGCATTATCATATGAACTTACTTCTTTTAATATCTCCTTTGCAAATTCAATACGCCCCTTTTCATCATCTATAAATTCACAAAAGAGCTTATCCGCCTTATTTACAATACAATATATACATTCTGCAGAAGCCTCCATATAATCCCCTTCCTACTTCTATATATTTCTACCCCTTCTGTAACGATTCCTTATACATTTCTCACATGCATTTCCACTCTCCAAATCACTACAAACCCTATAATCTCCACCCTCAATCTTAAGCACCTTGCCATTTACAATGCTATCTGCAATTTTTCTTCTTGCTTTCTCATATAGCCTTTGAACAGTAGACCGTCCAATTCCCATTATTTCACTGCATTGTTCCTGATTTAAACCTTCATGGTCGATTAGTCTTATTGTTTCGAATTCCTCTACAGTCATCTGTATAGCGCCTGTTATATCATTATCCTCTATACAAGGACCAAAGGTATTTACTTTAGGCATATTACAAACTCTTTTCCATTTCCTAGGCCTAGGCATTTGATCATTCCACCTTTATTACAATATACTATCCATATGATATTGCAATCCAATAATCTTTTCAATTGTTTTATAATCATTCACCATCAAAATGGGATAAAGAGCATATAACTCCTTATCCCGTTTTGATGATCAATATCCATGCTTACAGTTCTTCAAGTTGAGATTTGATATTTTTTAATTCCTCTTCAAGAATATTTTTTTGCTCAACTAGCAATGCCTGCCTATTTTCTTTGTCCAAATTATATGTGTTAAAAAATCTGCCGCCTCCATTTCCACATACTCTCCTACATCCTAAACTAGGCCTTTTTAGTTGATTTAAGCGATTATAAGCTTCACAACCATATCCAAATCTTCTTCCAGACATGGGGCCTAATCCCATTGGTCCTGTACCATCCATAGCTGGCATATGATCTACCTCCTTAAAAGATTATGGGTATATACCCGATATTTTTATAGTATACCCATTTTGGGCATATGTCAATAACTTTACTAATAAAAAACATCTCCAATAAAAATATCTTATGGAGATGTTTTTTAAAATTATTCGTTGCAATGTCCTTCATGTTCATGTTCTGTACATACACTGCCAGTAGACTTAAGCTCACCTTTTATATATTTACTAGCCGCATCATCACTAAAACCTTGTACTCCTACAACAACTTCTATCTCCCTCTCTGCAAACAATTGCTGCGCCGTTGCCCCCATGCCACCGGCAATTATTACATTCGCCCCCTGTTCTTTTAAAAATACAGGAAGAAAACCTGGTCTATGACCTGGATTTTCTACAAATTCCTTGTTTTTTATCTTGTCTTCTTCTACTTCATATATTGTAAATCCCTCACAATGTCCAAAATGCCCACTTACATATTTTCCTTCACTTGCAACTGCTATTTTCATTCTTTATTCCTCCTAAAACATTATTTTTTTTATGTTTTGCCACATATCTTCAATGGCTTTACCTGCTGTACTTCCTTCATAATATATTACTGGTTTTAATTCATTTATGGATTTCATAACAATATCATCATAGGGTATTTTTCCTACCAATTCTATCTGTTTTTGGCCTATAAATTCTTCTATTTCTTTGCCCATCTCTTCATTTATATCGTACTTATTTATACATACCATACTTAGCAGACCAAAATGATCACATAATTCTATTATTCTCTCAAGATCCTTTAATCCTGATCTAGTAGGTTCTGTTACAATCAATACCCCATCCGTACCAGTAATAGATGAAATTACAGGACAACCTATACCTGGAGATCCATCTATTATTTGAATTTGCCCATCTTTTACAAACTTTTCTGCGTTATTTCTAAGTAAAGTTATAAGTTTCCCTGAGCCGTCACTTCCGATCTCCATCTCTGCCCTTGAAATTATACTATCATCTAGCTGTGTAATAAAAGCTTCCGCTGCCTTATCATCTTCCAATTCTATAGCATCTTTGGGACATACAAGGAGACATGTCCCGCATCCCTCACAAGAAAAATCATCTATTTTAAAGTGATCTATGGCCCCAAATCTGCAAACCCTTTCACATGCACCACATTCTATACATTTTTCTTGATCTATATATGCCTTTTTACCGCCATAAAAATTATCCTTTTTTATATCCCGTCCCCTGTAAAACATATGAAAGTTTGATGCATCCACATCACAATCTACCCTTACAACCTCTGACGCAAGTTCGGATAGTGCAGCAGCAATAGTAGTCTTACCCGTTCCACCCTTTCCGCTTACAACTACTAATTCCACTTTAATACCCCCCTTGCCTGTTCTGATAGAGCGTCAAATATTTGCCTATATTTTGGATTATAATAAAGGACATCACCTTTAGAATAGAGCCTTGCTATATCCTTACTATATGGGACGGTCCCTATTATATCAATCTTATTCCTATTACAATATTGTTTCACCATGTTGTCCTGCCCATCATCTCTATTTATCACTATCCCAAATGGTATATTAAACTTTTTAACCAGTTCCAACGCCATTTTGAGATCATGAAATCCAAACTCTGTAGGTTCTGTTACCAATATTGCCCCCTGTACTTCCTTTATAGAACTCACTACATTGCATGATGTCCCAGGAGGACAGTCTATTATATTTAGTCCATCTGGAAGAGTCTTTATAATCTGCCTTATCACAGGTACAGCCATCGGCTCACCTATATTCAATATTCCTCTGATGCACTTTATGTCATAAGCATATCCCACCTCAATAATGCCTATTTCCCTTTTATTATATTTAAGTGCTCCTGCTTCACAGACTATTTCACAGGCTCCGCAACCATGGCATATTTTTTGGAACAGCATTATATCATTATTTACCTTTGCAAGGGCATTAAATTGACATATATCGGCACACCTACCGCAGTATGTACATTTATCCATGTCTATAACTGGATAATCTACCATAACCTGCTCCCTATCGGTTATCTGTGGATTTAAAAACAGGAATCCATTTGGCTCTTCTACATCACAGTCTATATAGTTTGCATTTAAAGCTAATGCTAGATTTGTAGAAATCGTAGTCTTACCCGTTCCACCTTTTCCACTCAATACCGCTATATTCAAATTATCTGCCTCCTCCAAAGCCATTATCTGCACCATGATGGGCAGGGCCTGCCTCCTTTAACTCCAAGAGTCCTCCATTATTATATTGAGCTAGAGCTTCATCTATTGAAACACTTTTACATTTATATGCCTTTATATTCGCCTTGTCTATTAATCCGAATGCATTAGGCCCTAAGTTGCCTGTAATTATTACATCCACCTTTCTATCGATCAACTGCTGCGCCGCAGCTATACCTGCACCACCTTCAGCTACCTGACCATTATTTTTCACAACATTAATTTTCTCGTTTTCAGTATCATAGATTTGAAAATACTCACATCGTCCAAACCTAACATCAAGTAGACTATCCTTTGTTTTACCCTTTGACGAAATAGCAATCTTCATATGTTTGCCTCCTCTGATTTTATACTCATTTTATTATTGGCATTTGCTAATTAAATATTACACCTGTTTTTAGTTCTTGTCAATTGCCAATAACAAAAAGCACCAATTGAGGTGCTTCTATTCATCCTATAGCCTACTTCCTTATGCTATATTAATATATGTTCTATTTTTACATGTTTTTAATTCAATATATTTATCTTTTATAAGAAAAGCAGGGATTTTACCCTGCATTCACAAATCTTTTAAACTTTATATAACATTTATATTAAGTATTTTTTTAATTCCCCTATCGAAGGGACTTTTCCCATCAATTTAATCTGTTCATCTACTACTAAAGCGGGAGTTCTCATTACTCCATATGAAGCTATATCCTTAAAATCCGTCACTTTCTCTACACGAGCATCAATTCCCATTTCCTCTATAGCTTTTCTCACATTAGCCTCTAGTTTTTTACAATTCATACAACCTGATCCTAAAATCTTAATAACCATCAAAGAATCCTCCTAACCTATATAAAAATATACGAAAATGCATTAAACACATATCCAACTATTATTATACCAATTGTTACAATTGATATAAATATGGACAATAACTTTGGCTTTATTACTTTACTTAACATAACCATTGAAGGAAGTGACAAAGTAGTTACTCCCATCATAAAAGACAATACGGTTCCTATACCTACTCCTTTTGCAACTAGAGCCTCTGCAATTGGTATAGTACCAAATATATCAGCATAGATCGGTATTCCAATAACTGTAGCCAATAGAACTGAAAATGGATTATTATCTCCTATCACTTTTTCAATAATTGATTGGGGGATCCAATTGTGTATAGCAGCTCCTATACCCACTCCAATTAATATATACAGCCATACTCTATGAACAATATCTGTTACCTGGCATTTTGCAAAGGATATGCGTTCTTTGTAAGTCATCTCCTCTACTTCAACATCTATGGCTTTTGTTCCCCATACATAATCTTCTATATATTCTTCCATTTTCAACTTATCAATAATGGTTCCTCCTATAATAGCTAAAACTAAGCCTACAAATACATAGGCTGACGCAATCTTTACACCAAAGAATGAAATTAATAGCAGAAATGATGCCATATCTACCATAGGTGAAGATATTAAAAACGAGAATGTAACCCCTAACGGAAGCCCTGCTGATGTAAAACCTATAAAAATAGGTATGCTTGAGCAACTACAAAAAGGTGTTATAGTCCCTAGCAATGCCCCTAATATATTCCCTTTTACACCCTTAATCCCACCTAAAACCTTTTTGGTCCTCTCTGGGGGAAAATAGCTTTGGATATAGGATATAATAAAAATAAGCATGGACAATAATATAAAAATTTTAATAGTATCATATATAAAAAAATGTATGCTCCCGCCTAATTGCCCTTCTATTGACAATCCAAATCCTTTTTCAACCAATATTCGTACCAGCTCCCAAAACCATTTCATTTTTAATAATTGATCATTTAACCAATTAAAAACTAATTTTGTTGCTCCCACATAACTCACCTATCCTAACATTTGCATGCTTCAAGAAATTTGTCTGCATTCTTAAGTCTTTGCATGTCTTCTTTCAAAATTGGATAATTTTCAATATTATTAATTACAGTTTTTAGTACATCTTTAAAAACCAATTCCTCCACATTCAAAGAATAAAATATAAATTGTTCTTGCCTCTCATCCTTTACAAATCCCTTATCCCTAAGCTTTGCAAGATGTTTTGACACATTAGGTTGGGATATACCAGTAATACCACATATTTCACAAACACACAGCCTTTGATGATAAAGTAAAACCATTATCCTCAGCCGTGTTTCATCTGAAATCATTTTAAAAAACTGTGTTAGCTCATCCATCTATGTTTGCCTCCCTTAAAAAACAGTTAAACTATTTTTCTCATATGTCTATATGCGCATATATACATATTATGCCTACAACTCTCATTTGTCAATTCTTTTATATCAACATTCTATTGTTTTTAATACGTTCTGCTAAGTCTTTGACTTTTTGTTCAATTTTAAGAGCTATTTTCCTAAACTCCTCATCCCCCTTACCAATGGGATCTTCCAAACCCCAATCTTCTTCATACTTACAAGGCAAATAAGGACAATTAACATTGCATCCCATCTTTATTACTATATCCACTTCTGGTATATCTGTGATAAGTTTAGAATATTGTTTTTTATTCATGTCTACGCCATATATTTCTTTTATAATCTTCACAGCATCCTGATTTATCTGTGGCTTTATCTCTGTACCTGCCGAATAAGAATCAAAAACATCCAAAGCGAATAATTTCCCTATTGCCTCTGCCATTTGAGATCGGCATGAATTGTGTACACAAATAAATGCTACTTTAGGTTTCATCTTATCCTCCTTGATTTTTTAATATATCAACTACTTTTCATGGTGATAGATATTTTTCTACCAATATAAACAAAACCATTATATATAATTCCTATAATTTTTCAATATATAAACAAAATTCTACTATTATCGTTAGAAAATTGACAATCGTTCATTAAAATGTTATTATGGTTTTAGTATCAATTATTATGCCGAAATATTAATTATAATGGAAAAGGAGAGTAATAGCATGGATCTATTTGATTTAACAGGGAAAGTCGCCGTTATTACTGGAGCATCCAGCGGTTTAGGAGCTGATGCAGCTAGAGCATACGCTGCACAAGGAGCCGATGTAGCACTTTTAGCAAGGAGAAAAGAAAAACTCGACAATATCGTAAAGGAAATTGAATCCACAGGAAGAAAGGCCATTGCAGTACAATGTGATGTTTCAAACGAAGAAAATGTGAAACAGGCAGTTGAAAAAGTACTATCCCACTATGGCAAAATTGATATTTTGCTAAACAACGCAGGTGTTGCATTTGCAGGTTCCGTTGAAAACATGACAGTGGAGCAATGGGATACTGCAATGAACGTTAACGTAAAAGGCGTATTCTTGATGTCTAAATATATAGTTCCACATATGAAAGAACATAAATATGGCAAAATTGTAAACGTTGCTTCTGTAAATGCTATTATAGCAGACAAGCCTGAACCACTTGTTCGTCACGCATATAATGCA
Source organism: Xylanivirga thermophila (assembly GCF_004138105.1). Lineage (NCBI taxonomy): Bacteria > Bacillati > Bacillota > Clostridia > Caldicoprobacterales > Xylanivirgaceae > Xylanivirga > Xylanivirga thermophila. The sequence goes on from NZ_RXHQ01000002.1 coordinate 210,476, forward strand.
TCAAAAAGTGCAGTAGTTGGCTTGACCATCGGAATGGCCACTTCCTTAGCGCAGTATGGTATTACCGTAAATGCTGTAGGTCCAGGTCTTTTTAAATCTGAAATGACTGAAGATACCTTATTCAAGGAAGAGAGCTTCCTTAAGATGTATAATGCACTTTGCCCCGCTTCAAGACCTGGAAATAAAGGTGAGCTTAATGGTCCAATATTATTCCTATCCTCAGATGCATCAAGCTATACTACAGGACAGTTCATTACTGTTGATGGTGGCATGACACGAGTTTAATTTTTCTTTATAGTTTTAAATGCAAGCCAGTTTTCTATTCTAGAAAACTGGCTTGCATTTTTTTATCACAACATTGATATTTTTATAACATATAGCTATTCTCCATTTATTCTTTTAGATATAGATTGCATATTTACATGAATGTTTGTTAATATATACTCATCCATATCTTAGGAAGGGAATGATTAGTTATGGGAATAACGTACAATGAAGCTGACAGGGTTTTTCATTTACAGGCGGGAGATACAAGCTATGCTATGCAGATCTACAAGGATGGATATCTTGCACACCTATACTGGGGTAAAAAGGTAAACAAAATTAATCCAGAAGAGCTTATTATAAAAAGAGAACGGCCATCATTTTCGGCAAATCCGGATATAAATGATAAGACATTTTCATTAGATACACTTCCACAAGAATATCCTGCTTATGGAAATACAGATTTTCGTAGCCCTGCATATCAAATTCAACTAGAAAATGGGGCAACTATAACGGATTTAAGATATGAGTCCCACAAAATTTTTAAAGGTAAGGCAAAACTTCAAGGATTGCCAGCTACCTATGTAGAGAACGATGATGAAGCAGAAACTTTGGAAATAGCATTAGTTGATGAGTTAATTGGACTTAAAGCAGTCCTTTCATATACAGTATTTAAAAATTTTAATGCCATAACGAGAAATGTACGCTTTATTAATGATGGAAAACAAAATTTAAAATTGCTCCGTGGTTTAAGTATGAGTGTGGATTTTATACGGAACGATTTTGATTTTATGCATCTATTTGGTTCCTGGGCAAGGGAAAGACATATTGTAAGGGAAACCTTAAGACCTGGAATTCAATACATAGATAGTAAAAGAGGTGCAAGCAGTCATGAACATAATCCTTTTATTGCCCTTTTAAGCCGGGATTGCACTGAGGAAAATGGAGAAGCTTATGGATTTAGTCTGGTCTATAGCGGGAATTTCTTAGCTCAAGCAGAAGTTAATATGTACAAAACTACCAGAATATCTATGGGAATAAACCCTTTTGATTTTTCGTGGTTGCTTGAACCAGGCGAAACCTTTCAAACTCCTGAGGTGGTAATGGTATACTCTGATAGGGGTATAGGCAAAATGTCAAGGACATATCACAAGCTCTATCGTACAAGACTCTGCAGAGGCAAATTCAGGGATAGTATAAGACCTATTCTTGTTAATAATTGGGAAGCAACTTATTTCGATTTTAATGCTGATAAGATAGAAAATATAGCTAAAGTAGCAAAAGAACTTGGCATAGAACTCTTTGTCCTCGACGATGGCTGGTTTGGACATAGAAATGATGATACATCCTCATTAGGAGACTGGATTGCCGATAAAAATAAATTACCCGATGGATTAGATAATTTAGCAAATCGGATCCATGATTTAGGATTACAGTTTGGTTTATGGTTTGAGCCAGAAATGGTATCACCAGATAGTGATTTGTATAGAGCCCATCCCGATTGGTGCCTACATGTACCCAATAGATCCCGTTCAACGGCTAGGACACAATTAGTGCTAGATCTATCGAGGGAAGATGTTTGTGAATACATTATAGATGCAGTATCAGATATTTTAAGAACAGTTAAAGTAGATTACGTAAAATGGGATATGAATAGAAACATGACAGAAATAGGCTCAGCATTATTGCCAGCAACAAGACAAAGAGAAACAGCACATAGATACATGCTTGGACTTTATAAGGTTATGGATACCATAACAAACTCTTTCCCGAATATATTGTTCGAAGGTTGTTCAGGTGGTGGCGGGCGTTTTGACCCCGGTATGTTATATTATATGCCACAAATCTGGACTAGTGATGATACAGATGCTGTTGAAAGATTAAAAATACAATATGGTACAAGTATCGTTTATCCAGCCAGTACAATGGGGGCACATGTTTCTGCTATACCGAATCATCAAGTTCATAGGAATACCTCCCTTAAAATGAGAGGTGATGTAGCCATGTCCGGAAATTTTGGTTACGAACTAGACCTTACAAAACTTACTGAAAATGAAAAGGAAGACGTGAAAAAACAAATTTCCCAATACAAAAGTTTAAGAAAAATTATTCAGTTTGGGGATATGTATAGGATATTAAGCCCATTTGGAGGAAATGAAACTGCCTGGATTTATGTATCAGAGAATAAGGAAGAAGCATTTGCAGCATATTTTAGAGTTTTAGATCAGCCTAATGCACCTATAAGAAGGTTAAAATTAAAAGGATTAGATCCTAATAGGTATTATGTAATTGATGGAAAAAGTGGTGTGTATGGCGGAGATGAGTTGATGTATATTGGAATAGCCATACCACAGTTAAATGGAGATTTTAAGAGCGTAGTATGGAGAATAAAGGCAAAATAAACTTAATTACAGGGCATATTTAAGTAATTATGCCCTGTAAAAGCAAGGGGGTTATAAGATTGAATTTTCGAAAAGCAGTTGAGCCAGATATTAGTAGTATAATGAACATTATTAAACAAGCCCAAGATTATTTTAAAAAACAGGGAATTGATCAGTGGCAGAACAATTATCCTAATTTAGAAACTATACTTAATGATATTAAAAACAAAAATGGATATGTTTTGTTAGATGATGATACCATAATAGGCACTGTATCCGTTTCTTTTGATGGAGAAAAAACCTATAGACATATTTATAATGGCAAATGGATTACCAACGGTAATTATGCTGTTGTCCACAGACTAGCAGTTGACCAAGAATTTAAAAGACGTGGGCTAGCAACTATAATTATGAAAAAAACAGAAGAGATTTGCTTAAATAGGGATATACATAGTATTAGAATAGATACCCATGAAGAAAATCTAGCTATGCAGAAACTATTGAATAAGAATAAATTCGAGTATTGCGGGATAATTTATTTAGAAGGCGGGAGCAAAAGAATAGCTTTTGAAAAAATTCTGTAGCAAGGCATCTCCACAGTTGAACCTGTAAATAATTTTGTGTAATTGATGGCATAAAAAAAACATAATGACGGAAAATATTCCACCTACTGCATTAAAAAGTCTGTCATAGCATCACCTCATCAATAAATAATCCTGGCTTCGCATATTAGCGCCAATATATACTATCTATTCCTCTTTTATATAACCAAGATTAGCATAATCTATGATAATCTTTTTACATTGTTTGCAAATATAAGAATCTATCCTCACAGAACTAACCGCTTTTTCTCCTAGTAAGACTTCGCCTCTTTTAGGATGATAGGATACTTTATGTGGCTGTTTTGCCCATAAAAGATACCTTCCCCCTTCTAATATGCCTATTTCCATTTCACCATTACAATAGGGACATTGCATTTGTTATACCTCCATTTACACCATGTTTCTCTCTTCTGGCCGTAATTTCTAGCCCAAATTCCCTGTTCATTTCTCTGGTTTTTCTTATCATGATTATCATCTTTTACTTATCTATTATTATTGCTTCAATCGCTTTTGTATTTTTAATATTATCTCTCTTAATTTCAAATAGGCATATCCGGGTTGCCATATCATACGTGCCTTCCCCCGAGTATATGCGTTCCATAAAAAGTCTTAACTTATCTCCGTTGAATTCGGCTCCTTTTACCTTAAGCCTTGTTGACCCACTTCCTTCATTCTTAACATAGGCATAAATTACATTATCCTTGAAAAAACTTCATCATAGTCCTTTTGCAATATATCTTCGTTTTTCCACCGTTCAAGATGAAATTTGAAAAACTTTTTCCAACCAGATAAACTATCAATTAGTATTGGTGTATAATAATTATAAGTTTCACTCCATTGTGCACAATATTCTTGCCCTACTATTTCTAATTCAACAGAAATTTGTTCTAGTTTTTCGTGAATTACTATAGTTCACATTGTGACAGGTTATCCATATTAACCCATACATCTCCACCAATCGAGTGAACATTCTCCACCCATAAATTTAGCATTATTATAAATAAGCATTCCATCTCATTATCCTCCGATTTTACTGCTATATTTACTTTCATAAGGGCTTTTCTTCCAATAGCCACGGCAGCGTAACTTCAAATTCCAATTGAAGTACTGGTTTTGGAAAAATCTCTGGTACAAGGTCTAACTCATCAGTAAATATAAACTTCACATTGCCAATTCCTATAATATTCAAGTCATCCCACTTCCTAATTCTAGCACTAGGTCTTTTAACGATTTCACCTACTAAATGATAAAACCCCATATATAGATGTTTGTTTGTATCAGTCTCAAACTCCATAAACTCCCCTTCTTTTTGAGGATCAATCCCTAGCATTGTATAAAAGTCCAATACTTCTTTTGAGAATGTTCTGCAATTCTTTATATAATTCCTGCAATAAGCGCAATTACAACCTTCTCCAACTGTTATGCTATCATAATATTCTTTCGTTTTTTCAACATCTATTTTAAGTACCCAATCTTGTAAACAAATGGTCTTCATCATAACATTTTATTCCTTTCAGACTTCTTTAGCCTTACTAATTCTCTACATCCCATACTTCTATAGCCCACCAATTATATAGGACAACAAATCAAATTTACTGAGAAATACCGATGTTAATGCTGTGAATATCAATACTTTAAAATATTGATATTTGTTTTTCGGCAAAATGCAAAAAAGTATAATAGCAGCAATCAAATCAAATCCTGAAACTGGAGAAAACGTATAAAAAAAGTTATACCCTTCTGAAACCAGTAGCCCAATAGGAAGGGCAGCACATAATGCTGCAATCCATCCATTCCCTCTGCTAAACCATACAATATAGGCAACCAGCGGAGATAATAAGGCAATTAATCCCCAGCGAATGAAATAATATGTAGGAAAGAAGTTAAATAATTTCATAGAATATATATAGTAAGCCAGTAGCATTCCTAAGAAAAAAGTAAAAACATTAATTGCCCCTGCTTTGGGTGTTCTGCTCCATGCAGCAATAATAGTAGCAATAAAGACCCACATTCCTATTCTGGAACTTATGTTGCTAATTATGTTAATTAAACTGCCAATTATACCATTAGAAGATATAGTATCAATATATTTTGCAAGAAATCCAGAAAGGATTCCTAAAACAAAAAATAATAGAAACATTTTTTATTCGATTCTCCCCCCTCCAATTTTTATAAAATTTAATTTTTCTCACTTCATATAAAACTACTAATATGAAATATAAGAAGTAACATAACCTCTTATTCTACTTAATATCTATAGGTACAGACCTCTTTGGACTTTCTTAATACCCATCTAGATAATCAGATAACCTTTCCTCTATACTGCAACCATCTAGTGAATACCATATTACTTTTTCAATAATATCACGCATACTTTTACCACTAAATACCTTCGCATCTATAAAATCTTCTAATCTAGTATAATCATATGCTTGTGAACCATCTGGAACCAACCCGTACCAGTATACTGCTTTTCTAGGATTATCTCTATCTGGCATTTTCCCCAGCCAGCAATCATAATAAACTATATCATTATCAATGCAAAAATTCATTTCAATACAGGAATTATTCTTTGCTACATCTGCACTTAAAACCTTTATTAAATCCTGTAATTTGATTTTAATCAACATTTCCACCCCTAACATTTCCCTATTTAAATGGTAGTTTATTCTGTATTATATAAAGATTACAACACAAATATAAGTAAAAAAATACTTATTCGATAATCTAATCAAGAAATATTTTATTAATTCGTTCACGGTCATAATCAAGTATCCATATATTAAATTTTTGATAGAGTGGCATTAATGTATTCTTATCATAGGCGACAATATCAAGCCCCCTATCATCATACAGGTGCAACATAACATGATTTTCAATATCAAATAGGTATACCGATGAAACAAATTCCTGAACTCCACCTAAATCACCAAGTATAATTTCCTGAAATATTTTTTCCATTGGTATTTTTGACTTTTGTAAATCCCAATAAAATTCAGTTGTCTTAGTTTTATTATCATCAACCTTTATATCTCGTGAATATTCTTCTTGTGGCGGGATTGATGCTATTTTTTCTTGAAATACAATTTGAAAATTATGCTTTTCTTCATCATTTTGTGGATATACTCCCCACACCAATATACTAGGGCACTTTATCCCATTATTATATATCTTCATGGCACGATTCAGTGCATTATCAACATACTCCTTTAATGGAACACCATCATTGTCATATACATCACCCACTCCAATTTCAAAACGAATACCTGTATGACAGTGGTAGAATATAGGGTGTTCAAAACCGTTTAACCCAAATATTTTTAATTCTTTCTGAATTTGTTCTTTAAGCAAATCTTATGCCTCCCAAAGAATAATAGTCTATTTTAAGTTGGCTACATTCTACTAAAACCTTTTCTTTGTCGTTACAATGCACCAAATATAATATATATCTTCCCATATAATATGGATAATCTTCATTGTGCCTTATATTACCAATAGATACTGCATGTCTTTATTTTACAACATATAGCCTAAAAAAGCACCTGCTTCTTTATTCCTTGCTACTTTTTAACCAATTCTAAAGTCTTTTATTAATTAGTTTCAATTCTTTTTGAGGCTTGACACCATGCCACTCTTTATCACTGTCAACCTGCTATTATTCGGTTTTCGAAGAACAAAAAAATTGATAACTTAAAGATATTTAGAATCCTTAAACACACTTCTTCTGCGGTCTAAAGACTCTAAAGATTCCTAAATTACCAGTTCATTGCTTATATTATAGCAAGTTGATATTGCTATTTTTTTCTTACTAACACAAGTAACATCATTGACCTACGTAATTCAGCCAACATCACGGAAACATTACATAATGTTTAACAAAAGGCTTTATATCTGTATATTGAAATTTTCAAATTCAAAAATTCCACCACCATGAAATAGCAAGTTATTTTTGTCTATATATTCAAAAGCATCTTTTACTTTTTCTATAGTATTGATTGGAATATTTAAATCATTATGTGCTGGCAATATCTTTTGAATATTACTTAAATGGCTAATCCTATCTACAGATTGCTTAAATTGTAAAGGATTAGTGCTTGGATAAAATGCATAGAGCGTTCCAAAATAGATTAAATCTCCTGTATATAGATAGCCTCTATCCTCATCTAAAAGACATATATGTCCTGGTGAGTGTCCTGGAGTATGCAACACCTTTATTTTTCTTGAACCTATATCTATAATGTCATTGTCAACTAATAATTTTGTCGGATTGCCAGTATAAACATTATATTTATTAATATCAAATTCTTTAGGTGGTATTTTACCAAATGGCTCTTTAATTACATTATTTTTTATCATATTAATTGATATAGGAATACCACTTTTTAGCCATTCAGCATCATCTATATGTACAGAAATATCACTGAATAAACTATGTCCCCCAATATGGTCCCAATGCACGTGTGTAGTTACAACTTTTACGGGCAAGTCAGTTAATAAATCTACCTCTTTCTTGATATTGCTTATTCCTAAACCTGTATCTATTAAAAGTGCATAAGTTTTACCTATCAAAAGGTAAGAGTGCATTTTTTCCCAGTGTCCATATTCACTAATGGCATACGTATTATTATCAATTTTTTCAATTGTAAACCAATCGCTCATTCCCAATCCCCCTTTATAGTCAGTATTATGCAATATACTGCCAATACGTAATATATAAATTATATGGAGTAACTCGACTAACTTTTTATTCTGTCAGTCCATTACTGTTTAATCTTAAACCCCTTTTAATGCCTCCAAACATTTGCCGTCTTTTTGCTTCAACTATTGCAATTTTTTCATGATAACAATTACGGTATGAGAAATACAAGAATCTACTGAATTATCTTCTAGCGGTAGTTTGAGTGCATCGCCCTCATAATAACATATATTATTTAAACCTTAAATTGCAGCCTTTTCTTTTGCATAATTTATGAAATTTGGATCTCTATCTATCACAATAATTTGTAATTTTGGGCCAAGCCATTTTGATAGTTTTCTGGTAATAGCCCCTGATCCAAAACCTACGTCAACCACCTTCATTCCTTCTTTAAGCTCAAGTAAATTTAGTTCTTCATTATATTTTATAATCATCTCCCCCAATAAGTTATCATCAACTGAAATACAATTATATTTTTGAGGTTCATAATCACTATACCACTTATTTTCTTCAAAGAAATCTATTATTCCAAAATCATGCTTAGCCAAATAATCGTCTCCTATAAATTAATACAATCTAATTAACCAATCATCCCCTGATTTGTTGCGTTCATACATAAATTCGCTATAACAATCTGAATCAAAAACCTTTAATAAATCCATAAAATCATTCACTAACGTACAATCATTTAATGAATTCCTATCAATCCATTTCATTTCTCCTTCATCAGAAGAAATTAGAGTACCTTCAAATTTATCTGTCTTAAACAATAATACAATATATCGTTCATCTTCATCCGTTTGAAATTGCTTTACTCCACATAATTTAGGCTCTCTTATAATTAATCCTGTTTCTTCATATATCTCACGAATAACTGCTTGAACAAATGATTCTTCTTTTTCTACATGTCCTCCTGGAAAAGTAAGTCCACGCCAATCTTTTTTAACTCTGTCTTGAAGTAATATTTTATTATCATCATAAACCATACATAAAACTGTCACTATCGCTTTTTCACATTTACTCATTTTTATCTCCTTATTAAAGTAAATTAAATTCTAAAGTAAACAATGATTTACCAATGCACACTATCTCTTCTTTTACACCATTAAGATTAGCATAATCTATGATAATCTTTTTACACTGCTTACAAATATAAGAATTCACTACGACAAACATTACCGCTTTTTCTCCTAGCAATACCTCACCTGCTTTAGGATGGTAAGATACTTTATATGGTTGTTTCACCCATAAAAGATACCTTCCTCCTTCTAAAATGCCTACTTCCATTTCACCATTACAATAGGACATTTCATAGATTTCATCTCCATTCGAGTTTCTTTGTAATTAAATATGACATGTTGCATTTAATTACATCATTACTTATTAATATTTATAGGTGTAGACCTCTTTGGAGCTTTTGTATACCCATTAAGATAATCAGGTAACCTTTCCTCTATACTACAACTATCTAGGGAATACCATGTTACTTTTTCAATAATATCACGCATACTTTTAACATTAAAGACCTTCGCATCTATAAAATCTTCTATTTCAGTATATTTATATGCTTATGAACCATCTAGAACCAGCCCATACCAATATACTGCTTTTCTAGAGTTATCTCTATCTGGCATTTTCCCCAGCCAGCAATCATCATACACTATATCATTATCAATGCAAAAAATTCATTTCAATACGGAAATTATACTTTACTAAATCTGCATCTAAAACCTTTATCAAATTCTGTAATTTGATTTTAGACAATATTTCCATCCCTCAATACTTTCCTTTTTAAGGCTTGAACCAATCGCCGATCCTAAAAAACATACCCATACCTATGTTTTTAAAAAACAAACAACTTACTATCATTCCAAAACATATACCTAGGCACATTCCTACTGCCAAATAATTACCTTCTTCGTTCTCTTCAGAATTGCCGTTGTTTTCATCCTCAATCTCTATATTTTTATTTTCCTTATCCTTTTCATCCATGATTTCAATTTCCTCATCTTTCTATTTTATATATAATCTTTACTGCACAACATACTACAAAAGCGACCTTAAATATGTATCCTATTACCATTGCTTTTGGGAGATTTGTCAAGGACATAAACTAAATTTCTGTGATATTTTTCATTTCTAAATTGCAATATTAAATGCAACACTTTTTGAGAAAATCATACTTATCCATTTACTTCCTCTTGTCAAGGGGAGGGTGGAGATTTTCGAGTGTATACGAGAAAATACTACCCAACCTTGACAACG